>JBBTVV010000094.1:0-10146 GCA_038063135.1 Patescibacteria group bacterium | reverse complement strand
CTATATCGTCAACAATTTTAGTTTGCAAAGAAAGAGCAATTCCTAAATCATTAGACTGAGGATTAAACATATCCTGAAATTTGGTTAAAAAATCATTCCCAGTTATAGCTTTTTCCCAGTTTTCCGTCATTTTCATAAAAGTACAAGCAGGTTTATTCATTTCTGGCCTTGCTTGATTTCTTAAACCTAAACCAATCCTTAATTTAACATTAAAATCTGGCTCGCATAAATTAAATTTTTTTCCAAAAATTCCTTCTTTACCAAGACTCTCAATAAAATTTCCAGCAGCTTCATCAGCAATATTCAAATAATACTCTTCCCAATTTTCCGTTATAAATAATGGCTTTTGTCCTTCTTTTCCTGAACCAAGCCAAGTCGCTGTATCATAAGCTATTGTATTAAGCGCGCCACGAATAGCAATACCCAACGCACTTGATCCTGCAGTTAAAAGCTTTGCTATTAACTCATCCCACCTTTTTTTACTTAAAAATGCTTTTACTGAATTCATGATTCCTTTATCTTCTGTTTTTTTTAGCGCAGCATCTTTAACAAATATGTGTGGATTAACGTTATCAAACCCTCCAGCATCTGCAGGTTTAGTCTTTGTAGATTCAAGTTCAGTCTTTGTAGATTCAAGCCCTCCCAGCCTATCCTCAATTGGGCCAGCTTCAACAACGTTAATCATTAAACCTATGTAATAACTAAAAAATAATGATACTATAAAAAAAAGCAAGCAAAGATTAAAAAAACTCTTATTTTTTTTATTTTTATTTTGTTGAATTTTATTTAGACTTGACATTTTTATAATATTATGATAATATTTTATTTGTAAAATTTATTTTACAATATCTAACTGGAGGTGATTGTTATGTTAAAGTTTTTTTTGGCAATTTTAGTAGTTACCTTCTGCGCCATTGCAGAAGGACAGACTTTTGAATCGCCAGTGGGAACGGCGATTAGAAACCTTTTCATTGTCCCAGAGGAGGAGGATCCATTACTCAATTTAGTCTTTAATTCCATTAAAGATGAAAAGATTAATGGAAAAAAAATAAAGAGAAAGTGGATGCATGAGGATGGGAGTCTCATGTTAGAAGCGTCCTCAGGATTCTGGATATTTTGGGGAACGATAAATAAAAAGGACGGATATATATTCGCGGCCGTCCGCAACGGAAAGATTCAATGCGTTGTTCAACCAATGAGTAAGGAATACAAAGAGATCTTTCTTGAAATGAGCGAACAAAAAAAAATAAATTTCTTCAGGGAACTATTTTTTGAAATTTTTCCGACTTCCGATCCCTGAGCGAGTCTATTACCCTCTTTCGAGTAGAAAGAATATTACGAGTCCTATTTCTCTTACAGTAGGACTCTTTTTTTTATTAACTTATTACTGCGTGTTACTTGCAGTCTCTGCATAAGCTTCCAATAAATCCTTATCACTAATTTTATCTAAATCATCTTTTTTCATACCATTTTGAAGTAATAATTGTCGCAAAGTTGCTGTATCTGGTTGTCCACCTACAGGAACTACTGTATTGCTAACATTCAAATTAGGAGTAGCAACTGGTTGCGCGCCTACAATTGCATTAACATTATTAACATTAGAATTAACTGTAGTAGTCGCTTGTTGATTAGTTTGGTCAACGTTACAATTACGACCGACAGGACAATTAGGATCTTTGCCATTATCAACTTCCTGCTTATCAGAAAATCCATCGCTATCACTATCTTCTAAATATGGAGAAGTATGATACACGTTAAGCTCATCCCAATCAGACAAACCATCTTTATCGCTATCTTTAGTTTTTAAAGCTTCGTCATTATTTCCTGTAATAGAATCATTTGATTGATTTTGCCCATTCTCTTTATAAGCGAATGGACTACTGATACTATTTTGTAATTGAACAATCCAAGCAACAAAAACAAAAACACCAAAAACAACTAAAATTCCAGCAACAATTTTATGCTTTTTACTTAAAGGCTGTTGCTGTTCCACTAATTGCTTTGGACTAGAAATATTATTGTTAGATTGATCACCTTCTATCATATTTTTTTAACTTTTAATTTTCTTACTCTATTATATCACTTTTTGTTAAAATTCTCCAAACAATTTTAACCAATTATCAACACTTAATCCTTCGGCTCTTATTTTAACATCTAGGTCAATATTTTTCAACTTATTTTCAACTTCATTAGGCTCAATTTTATAACCATTAGCTAAATTATTTTTAAGCATTTTTCTTTTTGAACTAAAACCAATTTTTACTAATCTGAAAAAATCTTTTTCACTAACTTTTGACTTTTGGCTTTTAATTTTTAACTTAATCACAGCACTGTCAACGGCAGGCTTTGGCCAAAAATTATCAGCAGGAACTATTTTTATAATTTCCGGTTGACTATAAAGCTGAACTGACACAGCCAAAAGACTCATCTTTGGTGGCTTTGCAACAATTCTTTCCGCAACTTCTTTTTGCAACATCAAAACCATTAATTCAGATTTTACATCTGCTTCTAAAAATTTTCTTAAAAAAATTGAAGTAATATTAAAAGGCAAATTTGCTACTATTTTGTATTTTAAATTTTGAACAACACCCCCTTTTTTGCGGTGGAAAATTGAAAAATCTAAAACATTTTTATTCACAACTTCAACATTTTTAACTCCCCGTGACATTAAACCAATGCGTAAAATTTCTGCCAATTTATCATCAAGTTCTACTGCGATTACCTGCTTAACCTTACTGGCTAATTTAGCTGTTAAAAACCCCAATCCAGGTCCAACTTCTAATACAATATCATCTGGTTTTAAATCAGCATTTGCAATAATTTCATCATAAACTTCTTCTTTAATTAAAAAATTCTGCCCTTTTGAACGGGCAGGTTTTATTTCATATAAATTACACAAGTCTCTTGTTTGTTGCAATAAATTCATAAATAACAAAAACTCTAAGCACTAAATTCTAAACTCTAAACAAAATCCAATTAAAATATTGTTGATATTTTTTTCCAATTGATATTTTTTTCCAATTGATATTTTTTTCCAATTGATATTTTTTTCACCAGCAATTTTTTTCCAATTTTGAAATTTTCTACTCGAAAGAGTATTCGGCGACAGACCCTTGAAAAAGCATTCGGCGACAGACCCTATTTTTTTTGTTGCATATGCTTCAGTAATATGCTTATGGAAGCTACTCAAAAGACCATTATAAACTTTCTGTTCTCTTTATCTGTTTTTTTAATTCAACCATTTTTAATTCTCTGCCAACAGTTAATCTTTGAAATTTTTCCAATTCTTCCAATCTTTTTTGGAGTTCTTCTGTCCTTTCTTCTACTTTTTTCTCTAAACTTACATTTGCATCCTCTAAAGCAACTCTTGATTTTTTTAAATCTCCTGTCATTTGATTAAACTCTTTAGCTAATTGTTCAATCTCATCGCCTGTTTTAATATCTACTTTATAATCCAAATTACCTTTGCCAATTATTTCAACTCCTTCATCAAGTTTTCTAATTGGTTCAATAATTAATTTAGACAAAGCTATTGTCGCAAAAAAAATAAAAATTAAAGTTATTGCTATAATAATAATAGCTCTTTGTCCTAAAATTAATGTAGGTTTATAAATTTCTGAAGTTGGTCTAAAAACAACGAGCTCCCAATCTAAAGAAGGGACGTGCTCAGCAATAGATAATAATTTACCAATTTTAGTATCTACTTCTTCAAAAGACGTGGATTCCTCTGACGCAAGATTATTAGCAACTTCACTTAAATCCTCTGAACGAAAATCTTCAGTAGTAGCAAGAATTTTTGCTACAGGCTTTCCTTCTTTTGTTAAAAAATAAATATTATCTTTTGCAGAAGTAAAACCAGACAATACCTTATTCCAAACATCAGAAAAAAATACTTCTGCAACTAATTCTCTTTGAGAACCATCTTTTTCTTTAAACGGAATCGAAATAACTATCGTTGGCATATCAACAACTGAATTATAACTTAACCAACCGACATAAACCCCCTTTTTTTTAACTTGAAGAAACTCAAGCTTTTCACTTCTATCTTCTAATAGATTATTATCACTTCTAATTATTTCTTTTCCTGAATCATCTAAAACAGCTAAAAAATTTATATTATAAGAATATTTTTCTTTAATTTTTAAAATAAAAGCTTTTTTCTCCTCAATTGTATTAAAATAACTAATATTATCTCCTACAGCTTCTAATGTTTTTTCATAATTTAAAACAGTATCTTCTATTGCTATCGCCATTCCATGAACAAGAACTTCGTTATAATTTTTAATACTCTCCATTAAAGCTCCTCTAGCGCTAAAATAAGACAACAAACTTACAGTCAGTAAAGGAATTAAAGCCAATACTAAAATCATAATCAAAAATTTTTCTTTTAACAAAATTTTCACTTTTTTTAATTTTATTTACTTATTTTTTAATAATTCTTCTGGAACTTTAAAATTTTTAACATACTCAGCAACATCCATCATATCCAAAGGAGTTCGTAATCTGCTATCTTGATTAGTCATTAATTCTTCTGCTTTTTTTACTAAAGCCAAAGCTTCTTTAGGAACATATTTTTTTGTATATTTCATTTCACTAATTCCTGTAGCCTTTTCCTTAAAACCAACAGAATGCAAACCATTTCTAAAATTATTTTTTGTAATATCTTCTATCGCATTATAAATAGCTTCAGGCATCTTTTTTAAACCAGTAACTAGAACTTCCCATGGAAACATTTCATCATGATCTATGTCTGTAGCAACGGCAAAATATTTAGGAACTTTTAAGCCGCTAGCTATTTCCTCTACTGTAATTCCTTCTGCCCTATTAGCTTCTTGAATAGCTTTAAATACGCCCTTACCAGTAGCGCCAGCCGCATCAAATACTATATCAGAACCTTCCGCAATTAATTCTTTTGTTAAAATTTTTCCTTTCTCAGTATCAATAAAACTATTAGCTGTTTTTGAAATAACTTTAACATCTTTCCCCATATTTTCATTCCATGTTTTAACTCCTGTCTCAAATCCAGCAACCCAAGTTAAAACAGGAGGAATATCCATTCCTTTTACTATTCCGATTTTTCCTGTTTTAGAAACAGACGCAGAAATTATTCCAGCCAAATAGCCGCCTTGACCAGCATAAAATTTATAAGAAGCAATGTTTGGTAAATTTCCAGCGTCTTCATCAATTAATATAAATTTAGTAAAAGGATATAAAGGAGCGTTCTTGGCTATCGCATCTTTAATCATAAATCCCATTCCAATAACTACATCAGCATTTTCAGCCGCGCGCGAAACATTCACAACTAAATCATCTCCTTCCTTAAATTGAATAACATCTGCTTTTATTCCTAATATTTTACTAGCATTCTGCACGCCCTTCCAACCAGAATCATTAAAAGCTTGATCACCAAGCCCTCCTGCGTCTGTTACCATTATTACTTTATTAATACTTTTTTTCTCATTTCTGATTTCTAAAGGAGCTTGTTTAAAAATCATCCACAACATCGCAAAAACAATTATTGCTCCAACTAAAATTAAAATTGCCAAAAAACTCAAATTTTTTTTGTTCATATAGAATTAGTTTAAAATTTATTAATTTATAAAGAGTCTGTCGCCGAATACTCTTTCGAGTAGAAAGTTTGGAATTTTATGCCGAATACGGTATTCGGCGACAGACCCTTAAAGTTAAAAGTCAAACTTTTAATTTTATAACTTAACATACTTTAATAATAATTTTTAATTTTTTTCCGCAATATGCTGGATTAATATCTAAATTTTTAAACATTGTATTTTGACTCGCTTTAACTTTATAACTTATTTAAATACTGCTATAATATATTTATCTATTTTATCTGCCAAATCAAAAATTTTATCTTTAAAATTAGCTTTAGCAACACAACCAAAACAACCGCCAGCTGACGCCAAAACTCCGTTATCCATAGCAACAGGAGACATACCGCCGGCAATTAATTGACCACCGGGAGTTAATCCTGCTTTAGCGATAGCGATATTTGAAAACAAAGCCATATTACCATTACCACCCGCAGGCAAGCCAGAAACCTGAGAATAAAGAACGCATCTAGCTGGATCTAATAAGCCACATAATGGCAATCCACCAACACAAACTGGCGCAGCAGGTGGAGGCGTAAAAACACACGGCACTATAACTGCTTTAGTTAATCCCAATTGAATAGGAAAACTAGCAGATGCTTCAATGGCCTTTTGCAAACGCCATGAAGAAATAATGCTTGGGAAAAAACAAAAAAATAAAATTAAAACAATAATCCCAAAAATTAAAATATTTTTTTTCTTTTTATTAATCATAATCTTATTTTATTATGGGTCTGCCGCTAAATACTCTTTCGAGTAGAAAATTTCAAATTTTTAGGAAATTTTTTTAAAAAGTTTTGAGGGAATATGGTTATATTAGCAAAAAAGTTTTTAACAAAATTTACAAAAATTTGGAATTTTATACCGAATACGGTATTTGGCGACAGATCCATTATATCAATTTAATTTAAAATACGCAAAATTCAATTTCAAAATTATGAAAAAAATAACAATAACAATTTTAATATCTTTTCTTTTTTTTCCAATTATTTCTTTTGCAAAAATAGATAATCTTGCTCAAAAATTATCTGGCAAAATTTTATTGCAAATAGAATCACACGGAGAAGCTTGGTATATAAATCAAGCTGATCAAAAAAGATATAGTTTAGGTAGACCGACTGAGGCTTGGACAATAATGCGCAATTTAAGTTTTGGAATTACTAATGAAAATTTACTTAAAATACCAGTCGGCGTAATCAACGCTAATGCGCCAGATAATGACAAAGATGGTTTATCCAATAATCTAGAATCTGCATTAGGCACAAATCCTGATGATTCTGATTCTGATAAAGATGGTTATAATGACTTAACTGAGCTAAAAAATAATTACGATCCTCTATGTCCAAACAACCTCCCCTTACCGATAGATATTAATTTTACCAAACAACATTTAGGCAAAATCTTTTTACAAATAGAAAACAAGGGCGAAGCTTGGTATATTAACCCGACTGACAAAAAAAGATATTTTCTTGGCAGACCAGAAGATGCTTTTGCTGTTATGAAAAAATTAAGTTTAGGAATTACTAATAAAAACTTAAACAAAATACCAATTAAACAAACTACTGAATTTAAATTAAAAACAAAGACAACAACTACGATTATTCAACAATCAGAAGTTAAATCAATTGATGACTTAACTATTATGGAACAAGCCTCAACAGCAATTAGAAATAATGATCAAGTCAAAGCCAAATCTTTTTTTACACCTAGTATGGAAAAAATTATTGAATATACTTTAAATTCTTTCAATCAAGAAAGCAGATTAATGTTAGCCAATATTCTCTCTGGCTCAAATCTAACAATCTCAACACCTGAACAAAAAATTTATTCCGCTAAAGTTTATTTTTCAATGGGAGGCTATGAGGTTCCTGTTAAATTCTACGTTCAAAAACAACCAGACGGTCAATGGTTAATTATGAATTTATAAACTATTTAACAACTATATTTAATAGTTTTCCTTTTACAAAAATTATTTTTACAACCTCTTTTCCAATTAACCATTTTTTAATCTTTTCGCTTTTTAGAGCGATTTTTTTTACATCTTCCTCACTAATATCAGCTGCTACCTCAATAGCGTCGCGCAATTTTCCGTTAACTTGAATTACTAAATTAATAATTTTATCTTTAGTCAATTCTAAATCATATTTTGGCCAATTTTGCATTAAAATAAATTCTTCGTTTCCTAATTGCGCCCATAATTCCTCAGCTAAATGTGGAGCAAAAGGACTTAACAAAATAATTAACAACTGATAATTAACAGCAGTCACCTCTTTTTGTTTTTCCATTTCATTAACTAAAATCATTAAAGCGCTGATTGCCGTATTAAATTTCAATTTTTTAATATCCTCGCTAACTTTTTTTATTGTTTTATGAACTAATTTTTCAATTTTATTATTTGTAATTTGTGATTCATGATTTATTATTAATGATTTTAAATTCCAAACTTTTTCCAAAAATCTATAAACTCCAATAATATTTTCTTCATTCCAAATAATATCATCTTCAAGCGGTGAAACAAAAAGCATATAAGCGCGAGTGGCATCTGCGCCAAATCTTTCAATCATCTCATCTGGACTAACAACATTTCCTTTTGATTTAGACATTTTTTTGCCAACTTTATCTCTAACAATTCCCTGATGTCGTAATTTTATAAACGGTTCATCAAAATCTATTAAACCAATCTTTTTCATTGCTTTAATAAAAAATCTAGCATAAAGAAGATGCATGCATGTATGTTCTGCTCCTCCAATATACAGATCTACTGGCATCCAATGCTTTATTACTTCTGCTAACGCAAATTTCTGATCATTTTCAGGATCTAAATATCTTAAAAAATACCAAGAAGAATCAACAAAAGTATCCATTGTATCTACTTCTGGAGTCCAGCCTTTTCCAAAAATTCGCTCAACTCTTTGTTTTAATTCTTTTGATTTAGCAAGTGGCGCCTCCCCTGTCGGAATAAAATCAACATCAGTTGGTAAAAGCCAAGGCAAATTTTCTTCTCCTACAAATTTTGGTTGACCATCTGGCGAATAAACAATTGGAATAGGACATCCCCAATATCTTTGACGAGAAATTGACCAATCTCTTAAACGATAATTTGAAACCATCTTGCCTTTAACAAATTCTGTAATTTTTTTTATTGCCTCTTTGCTAGACCAACCATTAAATTCACCTGAATTTATTAAAATCCCATCACCAACATATGCTTTCTGCGACACATCGCCGCCAGAAATCACTTCTATAATTTCCAAATTATATTTTTTAGCAAACTCAAAATCCCTTTCATCATGCGCAGGCACAGCCATTATAGCGCCTAATCCATATCCACTCAAAACATAATCTGAAATAAAAATTGAAATTTCTTTATTATTTGCAGGATTTATAACAAAAATTCCTTCAAGTTTTATTCCTGTTTTTTCTTTTCCTTCCACTCTTTGCATATCTGTTTTCTTTTTTGCATTTTTAATATATTTTTTTACTTCATCATAATTCGTAATTTGCAATTGACATTCTGTAATTAATTCATGCTCAGGAGCTAAAACAATAAAAGTTGATCCAAATAATGTATCTGGCCTCGTTGTAAAGACTTTTATAAATTTTAAATTTTCATTTTCAACTTTTAACTTTAAACTTTTAACTTTAAACTTTATTTCCGCTCCTTGACTTTTTCCTATCCAATTTCTCTGATTTTTTATAGTTGACTCTGGCCAATCAACTTTATCTAAATCATTTATTAGATCATCAGCAAAATCTGTAATTTTAAACATCCACGAAGGAACATATTTTTGCTCAATTTCTGCGCCACATCTCTCGCATTTTCCTTCTTTAACTTGTTCATTCGCAATTATAGTATTACAAGAATTGCACCAATTTGTTTTAGAATTTTTTTTATAAACTAACTTATTTTCAAAAAATTTTCCAAAAATAAATTGTGTCCATTTATAATAATTTGGTTCTGAAGTAATAACATCTCCTGTAAAATCATAAGCCAATCCTAAAGAATTCATTTGTTTTTTAAATATTGCTATTGCTGTTTTTGTACTTTCTGAAGGATAAATACCTGTTTTAATAGCAAAATTTTCTGCAGGAAGACCAAAAGAATCAAAACCTTGCGGATGTAAAACATTTTTTCCATTCATTCTATAAAAACGATATAAAGCATCTGTTACAGCAGCTTGTTCAGTGTGTCCCATATGAAGTCCACTACCAGAAGGATATGGAAACATATCTAAAAGATAAAATTTTTCTTTAGAATTATCTTTTTTATCTGTTTTAAAAAGATTGCTATTTTGCCATCTTTTTTGCCACTTTTTTTCTATCTTTTTATGATTATATTTTTCCATAAATTTTACATTGGTCTGTCGCCGAATACCATATTCGGCGACAGACCCTTAATTTCTCTGGCAAATACTCCTGCAATTCTTGATAATCAAAGTCTGGGCTATATTTGTAGCCTTTGCCATAATTTAAATCTTTTTATACCTTGTAGTTCTTCCTAATCCAATTCTCTCAATTTTTTTTAATTGTAATAATT
>JBBTVV010000093.1:0-4415 GCA_038063135.1 Patescibacteria group bacterium | reverse complement strand
ATAAAATTTGATAGATAGTAGCATGAATGAGAAAAGCGTAAATTCCCAAACACACAATTCCAAAAACTACATCACCAAGCGCGGAAACGCCAAATGCTGACGTTGCAATTCTGATAAGTTTGTAAGATTAGATATTGTAATGGAATTGGATTTCATAATAAAATTATCTTATCATAGAATATTTATTTATAAAAGCTATGCGCATCCAGTATTTTCTAATTCTAAGACCAGTAACATGGTTCAGAACTCTTGACGGTTTTTTTTTCTTGTGTTAAATTAGTTAAGTAATAAAATTTGTATATCCCGAAATGTTCGGGGTTTGTTTTTTTAACTTTTAAAATATGCCAACAATAAATCAATTAGTTCGAAAGGGCAGAAGTACAACAAGAAGAAAAAGTAAGTCTCCTGCGTTGCAAACAACATTGGATACTTTACATAGAAAAAAGTCAGTTTTACCAGCAGGCTCTCCATTTAAACGTGGCGTTTGCGTTAAAGTAACAACAACAACTCCGAAAAAACCTAACTCAGCTTTAAGAAAAATCGCTCGTGTTAAATTGTCTAATGGAATGGAAGTAACTGCTTATATTCCTGGAATAGGACATAATTTACAAGAGCATTCTATAGTTTTAATTAAGGGCGGTAAAACTAAAGACTTGCCAGGTGTTCGTTATAAAATAATTAGAGGAGTTTATGATACTCAGGGAGTAGAAGGTCGTAAACAAAGTCGAAGTAGTTATGGAGCTAAGACACCAAAAGCTAAAAAATAAAAACCTGTTGGTGTTCGGCAACAGAATTAATAATTAATAATTAAAATTTTTTTAAAATTATTTATAATATATGAGAGGAAAACCAGCCATTAAAAGAAAAGTATTAGGAGATGTCAAATATAATGATACTGATATTGCTAAGTTTACAAATTATATTATGCAGGGCGGAAAAAAAGCTGTTGCGCAGAAAATAATTTATAATTGTTTGGATATTATTAAAGAAGCGACTAAACAGGACGCGCGACATGTTTTTAATAAAGCGTTAAAGCAAGTCGCTCCGCTTTTGGAAGTTCGCGGTCGGCGTATTGGCGGAGCTAATTATCAAGTTCCTCATCAAGTAAGAGGCGAACGGCGTTTAACTTTAGCTTGCCGTTGGATTATTGGAGCGGCTCGAGCAAGAAAAGGCAAGCCAATGGCGGAAAAGTTGGCAATAGAAATTATGGATGCTGCGAAAGGCGAAGGAACGGCTATAAAAAAGAGAATTGATGTTCACAGAATGGCTGAAGCCAATAAAGCTTTCGCGCACTTTGCCCGCTATTCAAGATAAATTTAATGGAGTATCTTGCGAGAGATTTTAACAAGACGATATTATTAATATTAATAGATTTGTAATTTATATGAGAGAATATTTATTAGAAAAAACTAGAAATATTGGAATTATTGCTCACATTGATGCAGGTAAAACTACTGTAAGTGAGCGTGTTTTATTTTATACAGGAAAAAAACATAAAATAGGAGAAGTTCATGATGGTGCAGCAGAAATGGATTGGATGGAACAGGAACAGGAAAGAGGTATTACAATTACTAGCGCTGCTACAACTTGTTTTTGGAAAGATTGCTGTATTAATATTATTGATACTCCTGGACATGTTGATTTTACAGTCGAAGTAGAACGTTCTTTGCGAGTTTTAGATGGTGGCGTTGTTGTTTTTGATGGCGTTGCAGGAGTTGAACCTCAATCAGAAACTGTTTGGCATCAAGCTGATAAATATAAAGTTCCTAGATTAGCTTTTATTAATAAATTAGATAGAACTGGCGCTAATTTTTACGCTGATTTAGATTCAATACACAAAAGATTGACAAAAAATGCTTTTCCGATTCAATTACCAATCGGAGTCGAAGATCAATTTAATGGTATTATAGATGTAATTTATCAGACAGCTAGAATTTTTCAAGATGCTTTGGGTACTAAATGGGAAGACATTGAAATTCCTCTTGATATGAAAGATAAAGTTAAAGAATATCGTGATAAATTGATTGAAGCAATCGTTGAAGATAGTGAAGAATTAATGAATAAATATTTAGCAGGAGAAGAAATTGCTCCAGCAGATCTAAAAAAAGAATTGCGTAAAGCAGTTATTGCAAATAGAATTGTTCCAGTACTTTGTGGTAGCGCTTTAAAAAATAAAGGAGTTCAACTTTTGCTTGATGCGGTTACTGAGTATTTGCCTTCACCATTAGATGTTCCACCTATTATTGGCATTGATGCTAAAGATGAAGAGAAAAAAATTGAAGTTATTCCTGGTGACAATGAACCTTTTTCTGGCTTAGCTTTTAAAATTGCTACAGATCCTTTTGTTGGTAAGCTTTGTTTTATTAGAATTTATAGCGGAATTTTACAATCAGGATCTTATGTTTTAAATACTTCTACTGGCGAAAGAGAACGAATTGGTAGGATTGTTAGATTGCATGCTAATCACAGAGAAGATGTTCAAGAAGTTTATGCTGGTGAGATTGCTGCTGTTGTTGGTTTAAAAAATACTACAACAGGAAACACTTTATGTAATGAATCACGACCGCTTATTTTAGAATCTATAACTTTTCCTGAGCCTGTTATTTCTGTTGCCATTGAGCCAAAAACTAAGGTTGATCAGGAAAAAATGGGCATTGCTTTATCAAAATTAGCAGAAGAAGATCCAACTTTTAGAGTTAGAAGTGATGAGGAAACTAGTCAAACTATTATTGCTGGTATGGGTGAACTACATTTAGATATTATTGTTGATAGAATGAGACGAGAATTTAATGTTGAGGCTAACGTTGGAAAGCCTCAGGTTGCTTATCGTGAAACTATTAAAAAAGCAGCTGAAGCTGAAGGTAAATATATTCGTCAATCAGGAGGTAAAGGTCAATATGGTCATTGTTGGTTAAAAGTTGAACCGCAAGAAGAAGGCAAGGGTTTTGAATTTATTGATGAAGTAAAAGGTGGCTCTATTCCTAGAGAATATATTGCGCCAATTGGAAAGGGAGTTAAAGAAGCTTTAGAAAAAGGTATTTCAGCAGGTTATCCAATTGTTGATGTTAAGGTTACTGTTTTTGATGGCTCTTATCACGAAGTTGATTCTTCTGAATCTGCTTTTAAAATTGCTGGATCCATGGCTTTTCAAGAAGCAGCAAGAAAAGCTGATCCAATAATATTGGAGCCTGTAATGAAGGTTGAAGTAGTAACACCAGAAGAATTTATGGGAGATGTTATTGGTGATCTTAATTCAAAAAGAGCGCAGATTGATGAGATGAGCGATCGTGTTAATATTAAAGTTATTAAAGCTAAAGTTCCTTTATCTGAGATGTTTGGTTATGCGACTCAACTTCGTTCAATGAGTCAAGGTAGAGCAAGTTATAGTATGGAATTTTCTCATTACAGCGAAGTGTCAAAAAATGTTGCTGAAAAAATAATCGGAACTAAAAATAAATAAAAGGAAATTCAATGTTTATGTAAATATGCTTGATTTTTGTAGCTTAAAATTAAAAGAAGTTTTTGAGAAAAATAATGTTGTTTTTACTTATCTTTTTGGTTCACAGGTTAAAGGAAAAACAGATTTTGAGAGCGATGTTGATTTGGCGGTTTATTTAAACGAAAGTTGTAAGGATTTTTTTAAAACTCGATTAGTCTTGATTGAAATTATTCAGGACGTTTTGAAAAAAAAAGTTGACATAGTAATTTTAAATGAAATAAAGTCAATTTTTTTAAAGTTTGTGATTATTAAAGAAGGGAAAGTTATTTTTGAAAAAAATCATGAAAAAAGAGTGGATTTTGAATTGAAAATAATGCGAGAATATTATGATTTTTTGCCTTTTATAAAAGAATATAACAAGGCTTATCTAGAAAGAGAATTAGCAAAAGTATGACTCAAATAACTTGTCAAAGAATTTTTGAAAAAATCCAACTTTTAGATGAATATATTTTTTATTTAGAAAAATTAAAAGTAGAGATTAAAAATGAACAACAATTTTTAGATGATTTTCATTTTTTTGGTTTGACTGAACGTTATTTGCAATTGACTTGTCAGTCAATAATTGATATTTTAGATTTATTAATAATAGAGGAGAAAATAGAAAAACCAGAGGAAAGAAGAGAAATAGTCTCTTTACTTTTTAATAAAAAAGTTTTATCTGAAAATTTAGCTTCAAGACTAGAGGGATTGGTCGGATTTAGAAACATATTAGTTCATGAATATGGAAAAATTGACAGAAAAAGAGTCTATGAATTTTTAGTAGAAAGAACAGAAGATTTTCAAGTGTTTAAAAAAGAAATTTTAAGTTGGTTAAAAATGAATAAAAACAAAGATTGACTTTTTATTTTTTAGAAAGTATAATGGGTCTGTCGCCGAATACCGTATTCGGCATAAAATTCCAAATTTTTGTAAATTT
>JBBTVV010000092.1:12611-19773 GCA_038063135.1 Patescibacteria group bacterium | reverse complement strand
TTACAAAAATTTGGAATTTTATACCGAATACGGTATTCGGCGACAGACCCATCAATCCCATGAATAATAAACTTAAAAAAATTGGCTTGCTCGGAGGGGACATAATTGTTCTTTATGTTTCTCTTTATTTTACTCTATTAATCCGTTATTTTAATGCAGATTTATTAGCAGTACATTTTTGGCCTTTTTCTATAATTTTCTTATTATGGCTAATTATTTTCTATATTGCTAATCTTTATAACTTAAATTTAGCTATTAATAATTTCATTTTTTTTCAAATAAGTAGCAAAGCTTTAATTGTAGCTAGTTTAACATCTGTTGCTTTTTTTTATTTAATACCAAATATTGGCATTGCTCCTAAAAGAATTTTGTTTATCTATATTATAGTTTTCTCCCTATTATTCTATTTTTGGCGTCAATTTTATAATTGGTCGTTAAAAGTCTATTTGCCAAAAAATAAATTAGCAATTATCGGATATAATAAATTAGTAGAAGAGCTAATTAAAGAACTGCAAAAAAAAACACACCTCGGCTATATTATTTCTCTAATTGCCAATAATACTAATAAAAACAATGAGATCAACAACATTCCTGTAATTAAAGATTTAGCGGGCTTGCCAGAGTTAATTAAAAAAGATAAAATTACCTCAATAATTTTTACCAACGATCCACATCAATCACCTGAATTATGCGCCGCGCTTTTTAATTGCCTGCCATTAAAAATAAATTATTTTAGTCTGCCTGATTTTTATGAAATAATTACAGGCAGAATACCATTGGGCGCCATTAATCAAATGTGGTTTTTGGAAAAATTAAACGAGGGCAATAAAATTTGGTTTGATTGTTTTAAAAGATTTTATGATTTTTGTTTAGCTTTGATTATTTTACTAATAACTTTGCCTTTTTGGTTAATTATTGCAATAATAATAAAAATAACTGATCAAGGTTCAATTTTTTTTATTATGAAACGACTAGGAAAAAACCATAAAATTTTCAATCTAATTAAATTTAGAACAATGCATGAAAAAAATAATAACTACTCCCCTACTTGCGTTAATGATTTGCGCATTACTAAATTCGGTTCATTTTTAAGAAAAACCAGAATTGATGAGCTTCCGCAAATATTAAATATCATAAAAGGAGAAATGAGTTTTATTGGACCAAGACCAGAAAGACCTGAAATAGCGAAAGAACTAGAAAAACAAATTCCTTTTTATAATGAAAGATCTTTAATAAAACCTGGTCTTTCAGGCTCTGATCAAGTTTCCGGCGAATATCATTCACCATCACAAGAAGATAGCTTAAAAAAATTACAATATGATTTATTTTATATCAAAAACAGATCTATTTATTTGGATCTATCAATAATATTAAAAACAATAGCAACGGTAATTTCAAGAAGCGGGATTTAATAACCATTGATAATATAATTATAAGTAGTATATTTATAGTTATACATCTAACTATAAAATAAATCATATGGAAAATAACCTAATATTAGAGGAGATAATTAAACAAAATAAGCACTGGGCAAACAATACTTCATGGTTTGATACAAAAAAATACCAAAGAAAACTATTATCTGAATTGATTAGTTACATAGAAGAGGAACAGATCTTATCTATTGTCGGACTCAGAAGAACTGGTAAAACAACTATTCTGTGGCAAATAATTCAACATTTGATTAAGAATAAAAACATTAATTCAAAAAATATTTTATTTTTAAGTTTTGACGAAGCCCTTATCACCTCAAAACTTTCACTTAACAAATATCTTGATGCCTTTTTAGATAAAACAAAAAACAATGAACTAAAATATATATTTTTAGACGAAATTCAATATATAGACAAATGGCAGCATATTTTGAAAAGATATTATGATACAATTGGAAATATAAAATTTATTATCAGCGGATCATCTTCTTTATTTGTTCGAAAAAAAACCACAGAAAGTTTGGCTGGAAGAATTTATGAATTCAAGTTAAACCATCTTGACTTTGATGAATTTTTAGAAATGTCAAGAACAGAAAAATCTTTAATCACTGAATATAAAAAATTTGCTATAACTAATTTAGATAAAATTAAATATAGCGAAAATGAATATCAATGGTTTTTAGCGCAAAACGGAAAAGAACTTGAAAAATTGTTTGAGGATTATTTATTGTATTATCAATTTCCTGAAACAATTTATAAAGATGACAAACAAAAAATCTATAAATACATAGAAAATTCAATATACAAAAAAACAATAGAGTATGACATACCAAGACTTTTTGATGTTGATAAAATTGATGAACTAAAATTTATTTTTCGCATACTAATAAACGAAACTAGCAACGAAATAGAATATGGCAAAATAGCAAGCGAAGCGGAAGTAGAACTTAACACCTTTAAAAAATATCTTTCTTATTATCAAGACGGCCTGCTTTTTGATATTGTCTATAATTATTCTAAGTCATTTAGAAAATCAAGAAGGTTGCAAAAAAAAGGATATATAGCAAGCACAAATTTTTTTACTACTTTTCATCCTGAATTTTTTAATACAAGCGCGATATCAAACCAATACATGGGCAAGCTGGCGGAAACTTATATTTATAACATTTTAAAAACAAAATACGAATATATTTCATTTTATAAAAAAAATCAAAAAGAGATTGATTTCGTGTGTAACAATGAAATCCTTAACAAAAATAAATCAAAATTGGTTGAAGTAAAATATGTAAATGATATAAAAAAAGAAAATTTTTCTTTTATAGAAAAAATAGCCGATAAAAATTTTAAAGTTAATAATTATTATATCTTTTCCAAAAAACATTTTTATAACAACAATAAAAAAATAATAATTCCATGTTTTTTAATTATTTAATTAAGCAATATGAAAAAAGCATTAATCACCGGAATTACCGGTCAAGACGGATCATATTTAGCAGAACTCTTATTGGAAAAAGGATATGAAGTGCATGGCATTATGAGACGCGCCAGCACTTTTAATACTGGCCGAATTAATCATATATACCAAGATCCGCATTTTAAAAAAGCTAATTTATTCCTGCATTATGGTGATTTATCAGATTCTAGTAATTTAAATAGAATCTTGGGAAAAGTTAAGCCAGATGAAATCTACAATTTAGGCGCACAAAGTCATGTTGGAGTAAGTTTTAATTTACCTGAATATACGGGAGATATAACAGGACTTGGCACTGTTCGCTTATTAGACGCTATTAAAGAATCAGGAATAAAAACTAAATTTTATCAAGCATCGTCTAGCGAAATGTTTGGCATTGTAGATCAATTACCGATCACTGAAACAACTCCTTTTCATCCACGAAGCCCTTACGCATGTGCTAAAGTTTATGCCTACTGGATAACAAAAAATTATCGCGAGGCTTATAATATTTTTGCCACAAATGGCATCTTATTTAACCATGAAAGTGAACGACGCGGTGAAACTTTTGTAACAAGAAAAATAACAAGAGGCCTAGCAAGAGTTAAGTTAAGTATTGATGAAAAACTATACTTAGGAAATTTAGACGCCAAACGCGATTGGGGTTATGCTAAAGATTTTGTTTATGGAATGTGGTTGATGATGCAACAAAATAAACCTGACGATTATATTTTAGCAACAAATGAATCATATAGTGTTAGAGAATTTGTAGAAAAAACTGCTCAAATTTTTAATATGGATATTATCTGGGAAGGCGAAGAATTAAATGAAAGAGGTATTGATAGAAAAACTAATAAAATAATTGTAGAAATTGACCCAAGATATTTTAGACCATCAGAAGTGCCTGTTCTATTAGGCGACTACTCTAAAGCAAAACAAAAATTAGGCTGGGAGCCAAAAGTTAAATTTGATGAATTAGTTACTATCATAGCTAAATCAGATTATGAGGCAGAAAAAAATAAAAAATAATCCAAATCTACAGATTATATTTATGAAAAAAAATTCTAAAATTTATGTTGCAGGGCATGCAGGCTTGGTCGGTTCTGCCATAATAAGGACTTTAGAAGCCAATGGTTATAACAACTTAATTTTAAAAACTCATCAGGAGTTAGATTTGTTAAACCAACAGGCAGTAACGATTTTTTTCACTCAAGAAAAACCAGAATATGTTTTTTTATGCGCAGCTAAGGTTGGAGGAATTTTAGCTAATAGTACTTACCCAGCGCAGTTTATTTATGAAAATTTACAAATTCAAAATAATATAATACATCAAAGTTATTTGAATAAAGTACAGAAACTTTTATTTTTAGGCTCTTCCTGCATTTACCCACGGGAATGTCCACAACCGATGAAAGAAGAATATTTATTAACTGGTTCATTAGAACCAACCAATGAGCCCTATGCAATAGCAAAAATTGCCGGCATAAAAATGTGCCAATCATATAATAAACAATATGGAACTAATTTCATTTCAGTAATGCCAACAAACCTTTATGGGCCTAATGATAATTTTGACTTAAGCAATTCTCATGTTTTGCCCGCATTGATTAGAAAATTTCATGAAGCAAAAATAAATAAGCAAAACAAAGTTGAAATTTGGGGTACAGGAGTAGCTAAAAGAGAATTTTTGTATGTTGATGATTTAGCCGATGCATGTATTTTTCTTATGAACAATTACGATGATTCTGAAATAGTCAATATAGGTACAGGAAAAGACAAAACTATTAAAGAATTATCTGAACTAATAAAAAAGATCATTAATTATAAAGGTAAAATAAATTGGGACACAACTAAACCAGATGGAACTCCAAGAAAGTTGCTTGATGTTTCAAAATTACATAAACTTAATTGGAGACACAAAATAAATTTAGAACAAGGCATTAAAATGACATACGAATGGTATAAATCAAATATATGAATGAATACAAAATCCACTAAAGTGATTCGAATTCATTCATATATTTACATATTGGGATATTAGTATATTTAATAACTAATATTAGCAAAAAAAATACTAATTTAATGCATAAAATTATTCAATATTTTAGTAATCACACTTTACAAATTATTTAATATTTTGTAACATATAGGCATATGAATAATTATAAAAATAGAGAAAAAATAAATGAAATCATAAAATTCATTGATATTCCAGAAATTATCGTTCTGCATGGCGCTAGACAAGTTGGAAAAACCACATTAATGAAAATGACAATGAATTATATTGAAAAAAATAAAAAAAACGATTTTTTTTATTTTGATTTAGAAAAAGAGGATTTCTTAAATTTATGCAACAACGGCGTTGAAGAAATTATTAAATATATAAAAGGCAAAAAAACAAATAATAATTCCGAAAATAAAACGTTTATATTTATTGACGAAATCCAATATTTAAATAATCCGACCAGTTTATTAAAATTATTTTATGATCATTATAAAAATAATTTTAAACTAATTGTTTCCGGCTCCTCTAGTTTCGCCATTAAATCTAAATTTAAAGATTCTTTAGTAGGTCGGATTATTGATTTGGAAATCTTCGGATTAAGCTTTAAAGAATTTCTTGATTTTAAAGGGTTAAAATATGACTTAGCATCTAATTCAAAATTAATTAATTCAGAATTAAAAAATATTTATTTAGAATATGCCCTCTATGGTTTTTATCCTCAGGTAGTTTTAACTGATAATTTAGAATTAAAAGAAATATATTTAAAAAATATCATTGAAAAATATATTTATAAAGACATCAGAGATCTTGCAAAAGTGAAAGATTTAGAAAAATTTAATAATTTAATTAAACTATTAGCTTCTCAATCTGGCAAATTAGTTAATATAAACGAATTAGCAAATACTCTTAATATAGCAAGGCAGACAATAGAACAATATTTATTCATTTTAGAAAGCACTTATATAATAAAATTAATTCGTCCATTTCACAAAAACATTAGAAATGAATTATCAAAAATGCCAAAAATATATTTTGAAGATACTGGCATTCTTAATCTTTTAAGAAATAAAAAACTTAACAATGAGATGGATGGCAATACATTTGAAAATTCAATTTATACTTATTTAAGAAGAGAATTTAATATTAATAATATATATTTTTGGAGAACCATTTCCAAACAGGAAGTTGATTTTATTATTAACAACGAAAATATTGTTCCAGCCGAGGTTAAAATTACTTATCAAGATAAATTAATGAAAAATTTAACTTTTTTTTCAAAACAATACCAAACCAAAAATTCCTATTGTATTACTATAAATAAAAAAGAAAGTAAACATGGCAATATTCAGCAAATATATCCATGGGAAATAGAAAAAATAGGAGTCACAGACAAACATACAAATAATGCAAATTTAATTTATGGAAACAATAATTAGACCTAAAAAAACTTTTAACTGGAGTGATATTAGCGAGCTTTGGCAATACCGCGAGCTTATGTATTTTTTTACTTGGCGCGATTTAAAAGTTAGATACAAACAAACTGCCATTGGTGTTGCTTGGGCATTATTTCAACCTTTTGTTACAATGATTGTTTTTTCAATATTTTTTGGCAATTTTGCGAAAATGCCATCTGATGGAATCCCATATCCTATTTTTGTTTATGTCGGACTATTAATTTGGCAATTCTTTTCTGGAGCTTTAACAGAAACTAGCAATTGTTTAATTGTAAACCAATCAATAATCACTAAAGTATATTTTCCAAGATTAATTTTACCAATATCAGCTGTACTAACAAAATTAGTAGATTTCTTTATAGCTTCTATAATTTTAATCGGCATGATGATTTATTATGGCTATACGCCGAATTTATTAGGTTTGCTGATTTTGCCTATTCTGTTATTTATATCTTTTTTAGCATCTGTTGGTGGCGGACTTTTTCTGGCAGCTGTTAATGTTAAATACCGCGATGTCCGCTATATACTTCCATTTTTTATTCAAATATTAATGTTTGTTACCCCTGTAATTTACCCTGCGAGTATTGCTGGAAAATATTCATGGATTTTAGCATTAAATCCTATGACAGGAGTTATTAAAGCAGCGCATGCAGCCATTCTTGGCAATGATCCAATCAACTGGCAACTTCTTGGCATTTCATTTATTACAACTTTAATTCTTTTTGTAATAGGCGTAATATATTTTAAAAAAACCGAAAGATATTTTGCTGATATAATATAGTTTATAAAGTTTATAAAGTTTATAAAGTTTATAAAGTTT
>JBBTVV010000092.1:0-12511 GCA_038063135.1 Patescibacteria group bacterium | reverse complement strand
AGGATATTAAAATATGGCAAAAAGCAAGAGAATTAAATTTGCTTGTGTATAAATTATTCATAAACAATGAAGATTATAGATTTAGAAATCAAATACAATCTGCTTCTGTTTCAATTATGAATAATGTTGCTGAGGGGTTTGAAAGACAAGAGAATAAAGAATTTTCAAAATTTTTATTTATATCCAAAGGATCAAGTGCAGAAGTTCGTTCTATGCTTTATCTAGCGATTGACTTAAAATATATTTCTAAACTTGATTTTGATAACCTTTATGGCTTATCAGAAGAAATATCTAAAATGCTATCTGGTTTTATTAAAACTTTAAAAACTTTATGAACTTTTGACTTTATGAACTCAATTATTGAAGTAAAAAATTTAGGTAAAAAATATAATATTACACATCAACAAGGCGGGTATGTTGCTTTGCGCGATGTTTTGACTAATGTTTTTAAAAATCCATTTCAATTTGCCAAACACAAAGCAAAACAAATCACTGGTCAAGAAACCAAAGAAGAATTTTGGGCATTAAAAGATATTAATTTTACAATAGAAAAGGGCGAGGCTATTGGTATTATCGGAGCTAATGGAGCTGGAAAATCAACTTTACTAAAAATTTTAACTGGCATCACTCCCCCAACTACTGGCGAAGCAATTATGCGAGGCAAAGTCGCTTCTTTATTAGAAGTGGGGACCGGATTTCATCCAGAACTTTCTGGACGTGAAAATATATTTTTAAATGGAGCAATTTTAGGGATGACAAAAAAAGAAATTAGTGATAAGTTTAATGATATAGTAAAATTTTCCGGAGTTGAAAAATTTTTAGATACACCTATTAAATATTATTCTTCTGGAATGAGCGTACGTTTAGCTTTTTCCGTGGCAGCTCATCTAGAGCCTGATATTTTAATTATTGACGAAGTTTTAGCTGTTGGCGACGCTGATTTTCAAAAAAAATGTCTAAGAAAGATGGATGAGATTACTAAGAAAAATGGAAGAACTATTCTTTTTGTAAGTCACAATATGGCGACGATAAGGCAGTTGTGCGGGAGATGTATTTTGTTAAAGGATGGGGAGATTAAAATGATTGGAGAAACAAACGGAACTTTAGATACTTATTTAAACCAGACGAACAAAGAGAATTATATTAAAGAATGGACAGATAAAATAGCCCCGCAAAACAACTCTATTATTTTAAAAAAAATTGCTTTGGTTAATGTCAACGGTCAATATTTAAATACTCTTTCCGTTGGTCAACCTTTTGCGATTGAGATTGAATACAATATTAAAGATGGTAGGGGCACAACTGGCTTTACTTTAGGATTTTGGGGTGATAATAATAATTTAATCTTTATTTCTATTAGCAATTTTAAAAATAATTTTTATAATAAAAAATTAACTCAAGGATTATATAAAACTAGATGTTTAATTCCCGCTAATTTATTAAATAATGGAATTTTGTCTTTATCGTTGTCGTTTTTTGAAAAAAATTTTGCAAATTCTATTTCCTTGAATCCAGTTTTAATATTTAAAATTACCGATAGCCATGTTGGGCGCGGAGATTATACTGGCAACTATCCTGGCGTTATTAGGCCGGTTTTAGATTGGGATACAGAATTAATTAAATAAATATGAGCTTTATTAAACCGACTCAAGATGATTGGGATAAAAATTATAAAAATATTAATTTTTCACTGATAATGAAAATTATATAGGCAATTTAATTAAAAAATATTTTTTTTTAATCGGACAATTATTTACTATCTTTTTCGCTTTAAAAATTATTTTAAAGAAAAAAATCAACACCTATAAATTTTATCGAGTAAAATTTGCTAAAGTTGCTCATCAAAATTGTTCTTTAAAATTAATTAACAAAAATATTATAGATATTGTTTCTATAGCTTTTAATAATGAAAAAGTGATTGAATATCAGATTAAAATAATTAAAAAAAATATTTTAGATCCTTATATTTATACAGTGGCGGATAATTCTTCAATCCCTGAAAAGCAAGTTAAAATTTTAGCTTTGTGCCAAGCCCATGGGATAGCTTATATAAAATTACCTTACAATCACTTGCGTGGCAGTTTGTCTCATGGCTCATCTATGAATTGGGTATGGAAAAATTATTTAAAACTAAGACAACCAAAATATTTTGGTTTTATTGATCACGATATTTTTCCTATGTGTCCTTTGTCAATTGTGAGTTATTTAAATAAACAAAATATTTATGGGCGTTTGCAGGAAAGAAATAATAAATGGTATTTATGGGCTGGTTTTTGTTTTTTTAAATTTAATTATACTAAAAATAAAAAAATTAATTTTTTGCCGAAAATCAACATGGACACCGGCGGTGGTAACTATAAATCGATCTATCGTTATATAGATAAAAACAATCTATTTTTTCCTGATGAAAAATTAAAAAAGATTCGAGGTGGAAATATTCATCAATCTGATTATATTGAGTATATTGGAAATTGGATTCACACGCTTAATGCTTCTAATTGGATGAAAATTGATAATCAGAATGAAAAAGAAAAGATTATAGCTAATATTCTAAGTAATTTAATCAAAAAATAATCTACTTATGAGAATACTTCATACAGTTGAACAATATTCTCCGTCAGTTGGAGGAATGCAAGAAGTTGTTAAACAACTTTCAGAAAAATTAGTTGATTTAGGTCATGATGTAACAATAGCAACGTCGTATCATTCTAATCGAAATTTTAATAACTTAAATGGCGTTAAAATTAAATCATTTAAAATTTCCGGAAACGTTGTTCTGGGATATGAAAGTGAAACAAACGAAATTAAACGTTATCAGGATTTTTTATGTAACTCTAATTTTGATATTATTACTAATTTTGCCGCTCAACAATGGGCTACTGACTTGATGTTGGAGATATTAGATAAAATTAAAACTAAAAAAATTTTTATTCCAACTGGTTTTTCCGGACTTTATCATCCACGCTATAAAGAATATTTTAAAAAAATAGACAAATGGATGAAGCAATATGATTTAAATATTTTTTTATCTAATAATTATCGCGATATTAATTTTGCCAGAGAACAAAAAGTAAAAAAAATAATAGTTATCCCTAATGGTGCTAGCGCTGATGAATTTTTAAACACTGAATTTATTGACATAAGAGTTGAATTAAATATTCCTAAAAACAATTTTCTAATTCTAAATGTTGGCTCTCATACCGGCACAAAAGGACACAAAGAAGCAGTATCCATATTTTCTAAAGCCAATATTAAAAATTCTACATTGTTAATAATTGGCAACTATTTTAATAAATCAAATAATTTTCATCCGACATTTAAAAACAAAATTAAAACAATAATTAAAAAATTAATTTATCCAACTATTGGTTGTTTAAATTTTTGCCAAACAGCATCTACTCATTTTAATAATTTATCAAACAATAAAAAAATTGGAAAAAAATTAATTATTGTTAGTAAATCACGTCTTGAAACTATTAACGCCTATAAACAAGCTGACTTGTTTTTATTTCCTTCAAATATTGAATGCTCACCATTAGTACTATTTGAAGCCATGGCTAGTAAAATTCCATTTTTAACAACTGATGTTGGCAATTCCAAAGAAATAATTAAATGGAGCAATGGCGGAATGCTTTTGCCAACAATAAAAGATAAAAAAAATTATAGTCATGCTCAAATTAATGAGTCGGCTGATTTGTTAAATAAGCTATACAACAACAAAGCATTAAGAGAAAGATTGGCTCAAAATGGTTTTAATGCCTGGCAAAAAAAATTTACTTGGGAAAAAATTACTAAAAATTATGAAGAACAATATAAAAAATTAATAAAAAATTTATGATTATCACTAAATTATCCGGAGGATTAGGAAATCAAATGTTTCAATACGCTGTTGGTCAAGCAATTGCTAAAAAAAATAAAGCTATTCTTAAAATGGATTTATCAGGTTATGACAATCAAACTGGCGTAACCCAGCGTAAATATGAATTATATTTGTTTAATATTCCAGAAAATTTTACTACAGCTGATGATAATAAAAAAATTAAAGGGCGCGAGCCAAACAATTTATTTAAAAAGATTTTAAATAAACTGCATGTTAAATATAACAGTCCTAATTATATTAAAGAAAAACATTTTAATTTTGATCCAAAAATTTTAAAATTAAAAGATAATATTTATTTAGATGGTTATTGGCAAACTGAAAAATATTTTAAAGATATAGAAGATATAATTCGCTCTGAATTTACCTTAAAAACCGAGTATAGCGGCTTAAATCCAGAATTAATTGCTAAAATCAATAATTATAATTCAGTATCCATGCATATTCGTCGAGGCGATTATGTTTCCAGTCAAAGCACTAACAAGTTCCATGGTATTTGTTCCTTGGATTATTATAAAAAAGCAGTTGATTTAATTGCTAAAAAATTTCCTAATCCAACAATTTTTATTTTTTCTGATGATTTAAAATGGTGTGAAGAAAATATAAAAATTAAATTCCCTATAATTTTTGTCCAAGGCAATAAAAATTATGAAGATTTAATTATGATGAGTAAATGTAATCATAATATTATTGCTAACAGTTCTTTTTCTTGGTGGGGGGCTTGGTTAAATAATAATCCAAATAAAATGGTTATTGCTCCTCAAAAATGGTTTAACAACCCAAATATTAATTATTCTGATATTATCCCATCAACTTGGATTAAAATTTAAAATTATGTCTAGTCCGAAAATTACAGTTTTAATGCCTGTTTATAATTGTGAAAAATATCTAAATGAAGCTATTGACAGTATTTTGAATCAAACTTTTAAAGATTTTGAATTCTTGATTATTAATGATGGCTCGATAGATAAAAGTTTAGAAATAATTAAAAAATATAAAGATAACAGAATAAAAATTATAAACAATGAAAAAAATTTAGGAATAGTAAAAACTTTAAATAGAGGACTTAAATTAGCTTCTGGCAAATACATTGCTAGAATGGATGCTGATGACATTTCAATGCCAGAGAGATTTGAAAAACAAATAGAATTTTTAGAAAAAAATACAGACATTGTTTTAGTTGGCACAGCCTTTAATGTTATTAATGAAAATGGTAAATTAATAGAAAAAAGAATTCTTCCAACTTCTCCTGAAGAAATTAAAAAAAAGCTTATAAAAGCTAATATTCTTTGCCACCCCTCTGTAATGTTTATAAAAAAAATTTGTAGCCAAATAGGTCTCTATGATGAAAACTGGCAATATGTTGAAGATTATGATTTTTATTTCAGAGTAGCCAATAAATTTAAAATGGCTAATTTAAAGCAGGTACTTTTTTCATGGCGAGTTAATATGTTTGGCACCTGTACTACACGAACAAAAATTCAAAAAGAAAAAGCATTAAAACTTCAACTCAGAGCTATAAGTGATAGACAATATTCTTCTTTTTATTATTATTTAATAATACGTTCATTCATAATTAACATTATTCCATATTTTTTAAGAAAATTTATAAAAAAATATATCCTTAAAAGAAAATTAATTATAGAGGACATGTAAAATAAAAAATTATCATTTAAATTCTTTTAATTAAAATTATAAAACAATGACAATAAATTCAAAACATAAAAAAATTTTAGACCTTGGATGCGGAGATAGAAAAAAACATGTACTTGGAGCTCAAATAATTGGTATTGATAAAATATCATTACCGGGAGTTGATGTCATTCACAACCTCAACCAATTCCCCTACCCATTCTCTGATAACTATTTTGATGAAATTATTGCCGATGATGTAATTGAACATTTAGACGATGTAATAAAAATTATGGAAGAATTGTGGAGAATGGCTAAGCCAGAAGCTCTTATTAAAATCTCTGTTCCTCATTTTAGTTCTGATAATTATTTTACGGATATTTCTCATAAACATCCTTTTTCTTCACGAAGTTTTAATTTTTTTGATAAAGTTTTTAATAAAAAAATACATAACTTTTACACTTCTGCTAAATTTAACATAATAAAAAAAATTATTGGTTTTAGTGAAATTTTACCTTCCGGCAGAAAGCACTTTTTGAATATTCACCAATTTTTAGGCATTCAATTAATAGTAAATAAATTTCCTCGTATCTATGAAAAATTTTTTGCTTTTATCATTCCTGCGACTGAACTTTATTTTGAATTAAAAGTCGTTAAAGATAGTGAAAAAATAAAAATTTTAGTAATTAATCCAACTTCTATATTAGCTGGGGGAACTGTTATTTCTAATAATTTAATAAATGGGTTAAATAAAAATCAATTTGAAATTTTTTGTTATTTTCCGGAAAAAGGAAAAGCCACAGAACAAATAAAAAATAATGCTAAAATTATACTATTTCCTAAGCTAAATCTCTTTTCAGCCTCTAAATTTTTAAGAAATTTTATTAAGAAAAACAAAATAAACATCATTCATGTTCATGGGACTAGAGCAGCGGTTTGGGGAAGATTAGCAATTATTGGATTAAAAAACCCGCCTCGAATTATTTACACATTACATGGATTTCATATTATAAGAAGAAATTTTTTTATCAGTTGGATTTCTATAATTTTAGAAAGAATTTTAAATTTTTGGGTAGATACTTTAGTTTGTGTAAGCGAGGCAGATAAAAAATTAGTTTTAAAATATAAAGTAATTTTACCAAAAAAAATAAAAATAATTAAAAATGGAATCAATCTTGAGAAATTCCAAATAGATCAAAATAAAATCCAAAATATTAAAAAAGAATTAAGATTAGAAAAAAAATTTATTTTATGTTCAATTAGTCGACTACACCGCCAAAAAGATATTCCCACAATATTAATGGCTTTAAAATTAATTATTTTACAAATTAAAAATATTAAATTATTAATAGTAGGCGATGGTCCATTACAAGAATATTTAGAAAAAGAAGTAAAAAATTTAAATTTAAAACAATATGTGGAATTTTTAGGATTTCAAGAAGATACCCAATCTTTTATAAATCTTTCTGATATATTAATTTTATCAACAAAATGGGAAGGATTACCATTAACGCCTTTAGAAGTTGGGGCTTGTAAAAAACCAATTATTGCTTCAGATATTGAAGGCGTTAGAGAAACAATAATTGATGGAAAAACCGGAATTTTATTTAAACCTACTTTAGAAAAAGATCTAGCTAATAAAATTTTAAAGCTTGCCGAATCGAAAGAATTAAGAGAAATAATAGGAAAAAATGCTTTTAAATTTGTTTCAGAAAATTTTGATCAAAAAATAATGGTGGAAAAATATAAAAAATTATATTTGAATTTATATGAGAATTCTTCAAGTTAATAAACTATATCCACCTTGGATCGGTGGCATAGAAAAAATTGTTCAACAGATTAGCGAGGGATTAAATAAAAAAAATAATTTAGATATTGAAGTTTTATGTTGCCAACCAAAAGGTAAAAGAAAAATAGAAGAAGTTAATAATGTAAAAATTTGGCGAGCAGCAAGTTTTGGAATTTTTTTTTCAATGCCTTTGTCTGTGGATTTTTTAAAATTATTTAAAATTTTAATTAAAAAAGCTGATTTAATAGATTTACACCACCCTTTTCCATTGGCAAATTTAGCTATTTTTTTATTTAGACCAAAAACAAATTTAATTATTCATTATCATTCTGATATTGTTAAACAAAAATTTTTTGCTTTTTTATTAAAACCATTTATTTTTTATAGTCTTAAAAAAGCTAAGAAAATTATTGTTTCCAATCCAAATCTAATTAAAAATTCTCCTTATTTAAAAAAATTTCAAAATAAATGCCAAGTCATCCCCTTCGGAATTGATTTAGAAAAATTTAAAAAAACTTCCAGCCAAGAGCTGGAAATTCAAAAAATAAAAGAAAAATATGGAAATTTCGTTTTATTTATTGGAAGACTTACATATTATAAAGGAGTAGAATATTTAATTGAAGCAATGAAGAATGTTAAAACAAGTTTAGTTATTATCGGACAGGGAGCGTTGGAAAACAAGTTAAAAGCAAAAAGTGAAAAATTAAAAGTTAAGATATTTTTTATACCTAAATTAGATGAAAAAGATTTAATTAATTTTTTTCATGCTTGCCAACTTTTTGTTCTTCCGTCTATTTTTAAATCAGAAGCTTTCGGAATTGTTTTAATTGAAGCAATGATTTGCGCTAAACCAATAATTTCTACGGAATTAGGGACAGGAACTTCATGGATTAATCAAAATAATAAAACAGGATTTGTTGTAAAACCAAAAAATAGTCAAGAGTTATCTTTAGCTATTCAAAAAATAATTACAAATAAGAAATTAGCTGAAATAATGGGCAAAAATGCCTACAAAAGGGCAAGTACGATATTTGATTTAGATAAAATGCTAGAAAACACAAAAAAATTATATTTAGAAACATAACTTTGATTTATTTAATTTTATTTCCTTACCTCCCAATCAATAGTATTTTTTAAACCTTGCTCAACTAATTATAAATACTAACGAAAAAAATAGTCTTAAAAAAATTTTAAAGTTTTTGTTCGATATATTCTCTAAAAGTTAAAACTCTGTCAATATCTTCTGTTTTAAATAAAAAAGGAAGAACCTCGTTTGATAATTCTTTCATATTTAATTTATCTATTCTGATAAGTAATTTTTCTTTGATTGTTTTTTGGTCTAAATTGCGATTATTTTTAAAATACTCATAGTCTGGTTTAGCGATACCAAGCAAATATGAAACATCATAAAAATCACGGCCCTTTTCTCTCTTTCGTTCAAGAATGGTTAAAATTTTTTGTGATAAAATAGTTTCAATCGGATTAACTAATATCTTACGATAAACACCAAAATTATTAATGATGAAAATATTCGGTTTTATTTTTTTTTCTTTTTCCACTGTATCTATTCTAATTAATAACTTTTCATCATCATTTGGGCTTAATTTGTTTAAGAATAAAATATTTGGAAATTTTATATAACAATGAAAAGCCATTTTTTCCACAAATCTAAATTCTAATTCAAACCCTTTCAAAACCATATCCTCCGCAACAGCATCTAAAAGTTTTTTAAAATCTAAAAAATTCAAACCGAAATTATCAAAATCCAAATCTTCTGAAAAACGCTGGCTCTGATAGACTATTCTAATCGCCGTTCCTCCGATAAATGAAAGTTTTTCGCTGTTTTTTTGTTTAAAAAGAGAATCAAGAATTTCATATTGTAAATATTCAATAAGCGCCGCTTTAGGATTTTTTTGAAAAATATCTATTCTAACAAGATTTTTTATTTGTTCTAACGTAAGCATATATTTACGATTATTTTGCTGATTTTTTTATTTTTAAAAAGTTTCGTATATTTTTTTAATTTTTTAACATCTAATTTTTTTATCATTATAGGGTTTAAACGGAGTTCTTCAATATCAGCATCATTTTTAATTTTAGGTAAATTAAAATAAATATAATCAAGAAGCGCCTTCTCAGGTTCAGCTATTAAATAAATTTGTCCGTTTTTTTCTTCTTTTTTATATCCCCAAAAAAGTTCTTTTTTTATTTTTCTATAAATAAATAGTCCAAAATAATTTTTAAATTTTCTGGTAGCTTTTGTGGAAATTGAAGTTATATTATAAACTATTTCAGGAATAAAACCATAATGATATAGCGCCCATTCTAAGCTAATATAACTCGGCTCATACATTTTAAACGCGATATTTTCTTTAATAGCAAAGTTTTTTTTGTCTGCTATTAGATATAATCCATTCTTTAATTTGATTATTTGTCCTTTTTTTGAATATGCTGAAAACTGAGAAGGAATTATTTTGTATCCAATTAATTTCAAATCTTGAATTGAAAATATAGGCTCTTTTATATTTTTTAATAATTCTATGTATTTCATTTTTTTATATTTTTATATAATAAACTGAATTAAGTGTATAAGTATAGCTGATACAGTTTATTACTTTTTCATCTCTCAATCAATAGTATTTTTTAAACCTTGCTCAAGTTTCACTTTTGGCTCCCAGCCTAATATCTTTTTCGCCTTGTTGCTATTAAGCACGCTTCTTTGCGCTTCGCCAGCCCTATCTTTTTCTTGCTTATAAATAAATTTTTTGCCAGCAACCTTTTTTATAGCATTAATAATTTGCAAAATACTTATCTCTTTGCCATTTCCTATATTAAAAACTCCTTGCTGTTTAACTGCGATAGCTTTCAAGCAAGCGCAAACCACATCAGACACATAAACAAAATCCCTTGTCTTCGCGCCATTGCCATAAAGCGTGCTGGGTTTGTTATTAGCTATATTATGCGTATATATCCCAATAACACCGCATTCTCCTCCGCTATATTGCCTTGGGCCATAGACATTTGCTAATCTCAAAACAGCATAATTCAAATTGTACAACTCATGACATAATTCTAAATATCTTTCTGCTGAGTATTTATGAATTGCGTAAGGAGAAATAGGTCGGATTAAAGTTCGCTCAGTCGCTGGTTTTAAACAATCGCCATAAAGCGCTCCGCCAGTAGAAATAAAAATTACTTTTTTTACTTTATTTAATCCGCTATTTTTAAAAATATTATAACTTCCCATTGCGTTAACTTTATTATCAAATTTTGGTTTAACAACAGAAACTCTTACATCAATCTGCGCGGCCAAATGAAAAACATAATCAAACTTCTCGCTTTTAAATATTTTATTAATTACAGACGAACAGATATCAACATTATAAAATTTAACTTTTGGATTAAGATTTTCTTTTTTTCCAGTTGATAAATTATCAAGAACAACAACTTTATTGCCTTGCATAATTAATTCATCAACTAAATGCGACCCAATAAATCCGGCGCCGCCGGTAACTAAAATCTTAGACATAATATTTATTGTTTTAATGTTTTAATGTTTTCGCGTTTTAGCGCTTTAATCACTGGCGAGCCAACTGCGATAATATTATATCCAGCTTCTGCTAATTCTTCGTATTTATTCTGGAGTATTCTTCTGCCATCCATAATAATCGCGCCTTTAGCTAAATTATTTTTAATTACATCGCTCAATTTTCTAAACTGTGGCCAATCTGTAGCAATTATTAAAACGTCCACTCCAGAAATTGCTTTAATTTCCGAGTCAATTAAATTAATTTTACTAACATCTTTATTATTCGCAAAATATTTTAAATAATTATTTCCAGCAATAGGATCAAAAGCCTTAATCTGCGCCACATTTTGATCGAATAAAAATTCGGTTACTTTTAAAGACGAGGAATTACGGATGTCATTTGTATCACGTTTAAAAGCTAATCCTAAAATACCAACTGTTTTACCATGCCAATCAAAATTTAATTCATCTTTTGGTCTTGCTAAAAAATTATCTAACTGCCGTTGATTAGCAGTTAAAATACTGTCAATTATATCAGTATTCACACCTTGACTTTTTAATTGATAAAACAATGAACGAGCATCTTTAATAAAACAGCTACCTCCGGCAAACAAGCTATCGTAAAAACCCCATTCACCAATTCTTTTGTCTGTTATTAAAACTTTACGAATATTCTCAAAATTTAAATCGTCAAATTTTTCACAAATTCGCCCAACAACATCAAAGCAATTTGCCAAACGATTAAAAAGAATATAATTAGCCAATAATTTACTTGCTGCTGCCTCTAGTGGATTAACTTCAATATATTCAGTGTTAGACGAACTTACAAAACGACTATAAATATTTCTAAAAATAGCGAAATCTTTTTCATTCCAAGCACCAACAACAACACGATCTTGTCTCGTTGATCCCTCTATTGCTTTTCCTTCAACTAAAAATTCAGGATTAGAACCAACTCCAAAATTCTTAACTCCTAATTTATCCATAATCTCCTTCATCTGGTTTACCATATTAACTGGCACAGTACTTTTATTAACTAACAAAACATATTGACTTTGATTATTATTGTTTCTTTTAGTTAAAATTTTTCCTAATGTTTTTGTAGCTGTTTCATAAAAAATTAAACTAGTCTCACCAGTATTATCTTTTTCTGGCGTTGGCAAACACATAAAAACCGCTTCAGTAAAATCAATAAATTTTTCTACTTCAGCTAAATCAAAAGTAAACTTAATTTTTGATTGATTCTTTATAATCAAATCTCCTAAACCTCTTTCATGTAAACTAAATTCTATTTTGTCTTTTTTCAAAGATGATAAATTATTAACCAACTCATGATTAATATCATAAACCAAAACATCATGCCCGCTATCAGCATTAACTACTGCAGAACAAGCGCCAACAAATCCAGCGCCAAAGTATAAAATTTTCATAGTAAATATTAAAAACCTATCGCCGAATACTGTATTCTGCGACAGATCCATTAAATATGGCATTTAACAACAAGTCTTTTATAAAATTATATCACAAATAAAGTTCGTGTCAAAGAAAATTATATTTTGTATTTTTTATATTTTTCAGTGCTTTTAATAATCAGGGTCTGTCGCCGAATACTCTTTCGAGTATAAAATCTCAAATTTTTAGGAAATTTTTTTAAAAAGTTTTGAGGGAATATAGTTATATTAGC
>JBBTVV010000091.1:0-1242 GCA_038063135.1 Patescibacteria group bacterium | reverse complement strand
TTTACAAAAATTTGGAATTTTATACCGAATACGGTATTCGGCGACAGACCCATTTCCTAAAAAGCTACAAACTACAAGCTAAAAAGCTGTTTTAATATTTCAACGTTTTCTTTTCTAATTTTCTTACTGCTAAATAAATAAGATTTTCATCTTTTGGATCAATTAATAATTTCCAGCCAGCGCGACTAGTTGGTAATTTTTTAGTAGTCCAATTTTTTCCACCATCAGCTGACCGATAAAAAGTAGTGTTAGTTACATAATAAATTTCTTCTAAATTCTTTGGACTAACAGCTACTGAATTAATTGATGCCTCACTCTCTGGAGTTATTAATTCTATTTTTTTCCAACTATTTCCATTATCATCAGATTTTAATAAACCATAATGAGTAACTAAGAAAAGAGTTTTTCTATCTGATTCTGCTATAATCAAGTCTTGAAACTTGCTATTTCCATCAAACTCTTTTAATTTATCAGTCAAATCAACCCATGTTTTACCAGTATCAAAAGAACGGAAAATTCCTTTACTCTTAGTGCCCACAAAAATTAATTTGTGCTCAGCTTTACTAACAATAATTTTAGCTATCTCATCATCAAATCTATTAAGTGTTTGCCAACTTTCACCACGATTAAAGCTTCTTATTATTTCACCTCGACTAGTGCCAATATAAAGTATCGTACTATCAATATTATCAATAGCCAAAGAACTAATATTAACGCTCAAATCATTATCAAAATAAACCTGCGTCCAACTACGACTACAATCAATTGATTTATAAAGTTTATTAGCAACCGTGGCATAAATTGTACACTTATATTTAGGATCAACTGCTACGCTGCTAATTGTTATTTTTCCTAAGCTATTTGCTATACGCCAAGTATTAGCGCCATCATAACTATAAAACAACCCATTGTCAACGCTACTAAAATAAATTGCTTTATTATCACTAGGATCCATAACTAACGAACTATCATCAATCATGCTAAAACTTTTTGGTTGTCCGCTTACAGTAGGAATTGCTGTTTGTTGCAACCATGTATCGCCCTTATTAACACTACGAAAAACTCCACCATCAACCCCCTCTTTATTACTTTCAGTGCCAAAACTAATTGAACAACCAGAGGTTATAAGACCGATAACTAAAACTAACAAAAAACTTTTTATATATTTTTTAATCATAAGACTTAGAGGGTCTGTCGCCGAATACCGTATTCGATATAAAATTCCAAATTTTTGTAAATTTT
>JBBTVV010000090.1:0-2447 GCA_038063135.1 Patescibacteria group bacterium | reverse complement strand
AAAATTTACAAAAATTTGGAATTTTATACCGAATACGGTATTCGGCGACAGACCCCTATGGGGCGGGTGGTGAAATTGGTAGACACGCAAGCTTGAGGTGCTTGTGACAGTAATGTCCTGGAGGTTCAAGTCCTCTCTCGCCCACAAAAATTGATTAAGGGCACATAGCTCAGTTGGTTAGAGCGCTTCGTTTACACCGAAGAGGTCCAGGGTTCGAACCCTTGTGTGCCCACTACATAGAAAAATACTTTTTATTTTTCAATTTATGCTTTTTTAATTTGCCCCTTCCTATTCAGCTCCTAACAGGATAGGGAGTTTTAAGTTTTAAAACAAAGGGTCTGTCGCCGAATACTCTTTTGAGTATAAAATTCCAAATTTTTAGGAAATTTTGTCAAAAAGTTTTGAGGGAATATAGTTATATTAGCAAAAAAGTTTTTAACAAAATTTACAAAAATTTGGAATTTTATACCGAATACGGTATTCGGCGACAGACCCACAAATACTTTTTATGTTAAGAACTCATACATGTGGAGAATTAAATGAATCAAACTCTGGGCAAAATATAACTTTATCAGGATGGGTACATCGCCGAAGAGATCATGGTGGAATTATTTTTATTGACCTAAGAGATAGATATGGAATTACACAATTAAAATTTGATCCTAAAATCGACGACACTATTTGGGAAGAAGCTAATAAATTACGAAGCGAATGGGTTATTAAAATAGAAGGAACTGTTTTAACTCGTCCAAGTGATATGTTTAATTCAAAATTAAAAACAGGACAAATTGAAATTGCTATTCAAAAACTAGAGATACTTAATATCTCCAAAACTCCACCATTTGAAATTGATGAAGAAAAAACAATAGAAACAAATGAAAATTTAAGATTGCAATATCGTTTTATTGATCTTAGACGATCTAATTTGCAAAAACTTTTGATGCTAAAAGATAGATACATTCAATATATAAGAGATTATTTTCATAAATTAGACTTTATTGAAATACAAACACCTATTTTAGCAAACTCTTCTCCTGAGGGAGCTCGTGATTTTTTAGTCCCTTCGCGTCTTTATCCAGGAAAATTTTATGCGCTTCCTCAAGCGCCACAACAATTTAAACAATTACTTATGGTTGGCGGATTAGATAAATATTTTCAAATTGCGCCTTGTTTTAGAGACGAAGACCCAAGAATGGATAGGCACTACGGAGAATTTTATCAATTAGATATGGAAATGAGTTTTGTGACACAAGAAGAAGTCTTTGATATTATGGACCCATTAATGATTAAATTAACAGAAAATTTTTCTAATAAAAAGATTGTTAATCTTGATAGCAATAAAAAATTTAAAAGACTTCCATGGCGTGAAGCAATGACAATATATGGATCAGATAAACCAGACTTGCGTTTTGAAATGAAAATCAAACCAATAACAGAATTAGTAAAAGATTGCGGATTTGCTGTTTTTGCTAATGCTATTAAAGACGATGGAGTAGTCCATGCTTTAAAAGTAGAAGGTGGCGCTAAATTTTCAAGAAAAGAAATAGATGAATTAACTGAAATTGCAAAAAATAAAGAGTCAAAAGGACTAGCATATATTATTGTAAAAGAAAAAAATGAATTACAATCTCCAATAATTAAGTTTTTAGGCGATGAATTAACTGCTAAAATTATTAATGAAGTTGAAGCAATAGCTGGAGACATCATCTTTTTTGGCGCAGACAAATGGAAAATAGTATGCGCTAGTCTAGGAGCAGTTCGAAATGAATGCGGAAACAAATTAAATCTTAAAGACAAAACAAAAGCAGCTTGGTGTTGGATTATTGATTTTCCAATGTATTCTTATTCTGAAATTGAGACAGGAAGAATTGACTTTGAGCACAATCCATTTTCCATGCCCCAAGGAGGCTTAAAAACTTTAGAAGAAAAACATCCATTAGATATATTAGCTTATCAATACGACTTAGTTTTAAACGGCTTTGAAGCTTCTAGCGGAGCAATAAGAAATCATAATCCTGAAATAATGTATAAAGCTTTTGAAATTGCTGGATACCAAAAAGATGAAGTAAATAAACGCTTTGGAGCATTAATTAATGCTTTTCAATACGGAGCCCCTCCTCATGGTGGAAATGCCCCTGGAATTGACAGAATATTAATGGTTCTGCAAGACCTTGATTCTATTCGTGATATATACGCCTTTCCAAAAGACGGAGGCGGAAAAGATTTAATGATGAATAGTCCTAGTGAAATCAACGAAAAACAATTAAAAGAATTAAATATAAAATCAATAAGATAAAATATTCTCTATTATTCTCACAGAGTCCAAAAAGCGGGAATCTATTTTCTATGTTGTTACTGTTTTTTTGATCCCGTCATTCATTAATAAACAATTGAAAATTGTTTATTAATGGGTCTGTCGCCGAATACTCTTTCGAGTAGAAAATTTC
>JBBTVV010000089.1:0-1385 GCA_038063135.1 Patescibacteria group bacterium | reverse complement strand
TTATACAACTGCCTTGACTCTCGCAAATTCTGCTTCAGCTTTTGATTTTAAGGATTATTCTAGCAATTCCTTCCTTACTTTAGATGGAAGCGCAGGAAATATTACTTCTACAAAACAATTAACAATAGGAACATTGTCTGGCTCTGGTTTCACTGGAGATTTGCAAGGAAATGGAGGAGGAAGTTGGAGTAAATGGAGACCAATTACTGTAACAACCTTAGCAGACGCTTTGCCTGATGGATATTCTGTAAAATTTGTCGCGTTAGGAACAGACGCTGCAGCGATTTTTAGTGGTTCTCTACCAAGTAAAGACGATGTAAGAATAATAAACACAACAGGGACAACCACAACTGCTTTAACAAGCAACATTACATCAACAAGCACAAGTATTGCGGTTAATTCTGTGACTGGTTTTACGCAAACAGGAATGGTTATTATTGATTCAGAAAGAATTGGTTATCAAGGAATTTCTGGAACAACCCTTCAAAATTGTATTCGAGGTTCATCCGGCACAACAGCTGCCAGTCATACAGCAGCAGCAACAGTAACTACTGTTCAAGAAATGGAAAGATACATTGAAACTTTTACTTCTTCAAATGTTACAATCTGGTTTAAACTAAGAGAAGATATTGCTACCAGTACAGCAACTTCAACAGCATATAGATTATACTATGGAAATAGTTCGGCAACGGCCGCTCCGTCAAACGGGAAAAATGTATATCAGTTTTTTGATGACTTCTCAACGGACACATCTGCTAATTATGTATTTTCAGGTACCGCTGGGACAAAAGTATATGATGCTGCAAACGGATTGTTACAGCAAACAAGCTCGAATGCTTATCAATACAATTTGGTTCATAATTCGTATTTATTGCCAACAGCATATGTTTATCAAGCTGATGTGAAAATAACAAGTGACCCACAAAATCGTAAACACGCAGGGTTGCTCAATAATTGGCTAACAACGGCTGATACAGGAAATAGAGCAACACACTTAGACGCTATATTTCAAAAAGGAACATGGTTAAATGGAGCGTATAGCGAGATGACTAATATTGGAGATGGAGGGATTACACCGATAAATACGTGGGTAACAAGCAAAATATATAGGAATTCCACATCAGGACTGTTTAGACTTTGGGCTACAAACGGAGTAGCCTCAGTTACTGTTGATAACACGACTACAGCATATACTGCTGGCGGTATTGGTTTGCATAGTTATGGGTGTGTGGCTAATTATGATAATTTAAAAGTGAGACTTTGGGTAGACAGCGATACAATTGCCAAAGACGGTGAATTTGCGGCAGCTGGAGCAGAGCAAGCATTAGGCATGGGATCAGGATTATTAGCAGTTAACGCAGGAGGAACAGCCGGAACAGCTTTAA
>JBBTVV010000088.1:0-2190 GCA_038063135.1 Patescibacteria group bacterium | reverse complement strand
TTACAAAAATTTGGAATTTTATACCGAATACGGTATTCGGCGACAGACCCAATAACACAAATAATAATTTTAAATAAAAATTATCTCCTTGAGACTTAAAAATAAATGAGAGTACCAATAAGAAAACCTGGAAAATATACACATTTGAAGCCAGATCCTTGTCTTACTGAAACAAAATTCAGTGAGCTCAAGTATAAATTGGAAAGGCTTAAATTTAATCACCCGCGCGCATCAGAAGAAGTAAAAAGACTTGCTGAAATGGGTGATTTTTCAGAAAATGCTGGTTATCAAATTGCCAAAGGACGATTAAGGGGAATGAATCAAAAAATTATTGAACTAGAAGATCAAATAAAACGCGCGACAATAATTAATCCCACCAAAAACACAGAAACAGTCCAACTTGGCCACAAAGTAACCGTTGAAACTAATAATAAACAAAAAACCTTCCTAATTCTTGGATCATCAGAAACCAATCCATCCGAAGGCATTATTTCACATAACTCACCAATAGGAGCTGCTCTAATAAAACGAAAAGTCGGAGATAAAATTAAAATACAAACAGCGAACAAAGAAATTGAATATAAAATAATAAAAATTGTCTAACGTTTACAAGCGTTATCTGCCCATAATCCTAATTTATTAGCTTGGGCGTAATTTTCAGCTTCTTTAAATTCTCTTTGATATTTATATGGAATAATATAAGTATACTCATGAGCATAGCCTTGTTTAATAATTTCTAAATTATAAAACAATCCATCTTTTGTTTTTACATATCTCAAAAGTCTATTATATTTATCTCTTTCTGCTTGAGTAGCATCTTTTTCTAAAAACACTAATTTATCACCCAATAATTCCTGAGCCTTTTTACCCGCTTCTACGCCAAAACATTCAACTGGTTTTCTTGGATCATTAATTTCAGGAGTATCTATACCAATTAGCCGAATTTTTTCATTAACGCCTTCAATGTCTACAACTATTGTATCTCCATCAATAATTCTAATAACTTTATAATATTCTATTTTGTTATTAATAATATTTTCTAATTTTTTTTGAATTTCAATATTACTTTTTTCAACTTCTTGCGCTTTATTTTCTTCTATTAATTTTATCTCTCCTTTTTTCTCCAGCTTGATTTCATGTTTTATACTTTTTAAATTTATTGTTTGTTCAATATTTTTCTTATCCTGTAAATTTTCTGATAATTTATATCCTGCTAAGAAAATAAAAATAATAAAAATAATAAATAATAAAAATTTTATTCTTCTCATATTATTATCCATCTTGTAAAAAGGAAGGCAAAATCAAAAAAACCAAAGCTCTATTTTAGCATCAATTATGTTTAATTAACTTTAAATTAATTTTATTTATTTTTTTTTCTTATTAATTCTACTCTCAAGCATGACTCGCTTAACTTCAAGTCTTTTCGCAGTTTTATGAGAATGTGATTTTTTCTTTTTTCCGATTGCACTATCCCTTTTTGCCATATTTTTATATATAAAAAATTATTTTTTAATCTTCTTTGTCTTCTTACTTTTTTTCATCTTTTTCTTTATTTGTTCTCCATTCTTTTCGCTGCTCCTCTGTAGCTCCTATCACTATTTCCTGTGGAAGTCCTGCTAACCCAGAATAATCTTCTTTTTCTATTACCCTCTCAACTTTTTTACCGTCTGAAACAGGTTTTTTATCTACATCTTTTTGATTCTCTCCACAACCTGTCGTAACAATCCCTATCGCAGCAATCCCAGCAGCTAAACCGACCTTTTTTACTTCTTTTATAAATGGCACTGACTCTAGTAACTTTTTCATAAAATTTTAATTAGTTAATTAATTTTATTTGGCTCCAGTGGATACAAAACGCCCTCCACTGAAATGTAATAGTTTAATTCTATAAAGCTTTCAACTGTTTGTCAATTTTATGTATTAGTCCACCTCATTTTGGACAAGAGCTTATTATTAATTAAATAATCCACGGGTGACTGGAGCCGCAGACTCCAGTGCGATCTCTGAGTATTATGGGTCTGTCGCCGAATACTCTTTCGAGTAGAAAATTTCAAATTTTTAGGAAATTTTTTCAAAAAATTTTGAGGGAATATGGTTATATTAGCGAAAAAGTTTTTAACAAAATTTACAAAAATAAGGAAAAAATCATCAACGAAAAAAGCGAGATTTCCGAAAAATCAAAGGATTTTG
>JBBTVV010000087.1:0-2417 GCA_038063135.1 Patescibacteria group bacterium | reverse complement strand
CCTAAAAATTTGAAATTTTCTACTCGAAAGAGTATTCGGCGACAGACCCTTAATATAACAGAAATAGGAGAAAAAGCAAAATTGAAAAAATATTTTAGAAATTTCCAAATAATAATTTTTGCAAAAATCACATTATGGGTCTGTCGCCGAATACGGTATTCGGCGACAGACCCATTATATATTATACTCTTTATGTTCGACAACAAACCCATCTAATAAAATATTTAAAAAGAAGATATTGGCGAATAAACTTAATTTTATTTGCGGATTATTTAATTAAAAATAATTAAATACACAAATTTGCCTTTTAATTTGCCTTTTAAGTTAATAGCTGTTATGATAATAATTGCAATAAAGTATAGTTTTCCTTAAATTTTAAATTAATTTTATTTTATGCTTAAAAATTTTTTTATTTTTATTTTTGACTTTATAAAAGTTGTTTTTATTTCGTTGGCTATTATTATTCCAATTAGATATTTTTTAATTCAACCATTTTATGTTAAAGGAGCTTCGATGGAGCCTAATTTTCATGATAGTGAATATTTGATTATTGACGAAATTAGTTATCGTCTTCATGAGCCAAAGAGGGGTGATATAATTGTTTTTAAATATCCACGTAATCCGCAAGAATATTTTATTAAAAGAGTTATCGGGTTGCCTAATGAAAAAATACAAGTAAAAGATGGTGAAATTCATATTTTTAACAAAGAGCATCCATTGGGTATTAAGATAGATGAGCCATATTTAGCTAATGGAGTAAAAACTAATGGGACAGACGATGATATTATTAATTTAAGTAATGATGAATATTATGTTTTTGGTGATAATAGAAATTTTTCTAAAGATTCACGCAGTTTTGGTCCTGTGAATAAAAGTTTTGTTGTCGGCAGAGTGTTGTTGCGTGGTTGGCCATTTAATAGAGTGAATTTATTTCCTACTCAACAATATGGGTACTAAACAAGTTAAAATACATAATATATAAAATCAAGAAATCAAGAAATCAAGAAATCAAGAAATTTTAAATTATAACATTATTCTATGCAAAGATTTGTTAAAAACAAGGGGAAAGTTGAAGAGATTAAGCCTTTTAAATCAAAAAATGGTAAGGTTTTTGCCCGTCTTAGAGGAATGAAAGATGTTTTGCCTGATGAGTATAGGTACTGGAGTTTAATTAGCAAAAAAATAAATGAATTAACAAAGGCTTATGGTTTTAAAAGAATAGATACACCTGTTTTGGAAAATGCTGAATTATATGAACGTTCTACCGGTAAGACTAGTGATATTATTGCTAAAGAAATGTTTTCTTTTATAGATAAAAATGATGATAAAATAGCTCTTAGGCCAGAAGGTACCCCTGGAATAGTTCGTTCTTATGTTGAACATGGCATGTTTAATTTACCACAGCCTGTTAAGTTGTTTTGGCTTGGGCAAGTTTTTCGTCATGATAAACCGCAAGCCGGTCGTTTCCGTCAATTTACTCAAATTGATTTAGAATGTATTGGTGAGAAAGGGCCAGTAGTTGATGCTCAATTGATTTTAATTGCTTATAATTTTTTTAAAGAATTGCAGATTGATATAATGATACAGATTAATAGCATTGGTTGCCCTGAGTGTCGTAAAGCGTATATAAATAAATTGGAAGATTATTATAAAGAAAGAGGAAATAGAACTAAATTATGTAATGATTGTAAAAGAAGGTTAGGTAAAAATAGTTTGCGTCTTTTAGATTGTAAAGAAGCGCAATGCATTGCTATTAGCGCTGATGCGCCACAGATTGTTGATTATTTGTGCGATGAATGTAAAAATCATTTTATTAAAGTTTTGGAATATTTAGACGAGATTGAAGTGCCTTATAATTTGAATTCTCATTTAGTTAGAGGGTTAGATTATTATACTAAAACTGTTTTTGAGATTTGGCCGATTGATGCTGAAGATAGAAATGTTGAGACAAGTCGCCAATTAGCTTTAGGTGGAGGCGGGCGTTATGATGGATTAGTTGAATATTTAGGCGGTAGACCAGCGCCTGCTTGTGGTTTTGGGATAGGAGTGGAAAGGGTTGTTTTAAAAATTAAAGAAAAAAATATTCCATTAAAAGATGATGATCAAGCTAATATATTTATTGCTCAACTTGGTGATCAAGCCAGAAGAAAGGCTATGACATTATTTGAAGAATTGCGTCGAGCAGGATTGCAAGTAAGACAGGATTTTACTAAAGATAGTTTAAAAAATCAGTTAGAAGTAGCTAATAAGCTTGGGGTTAAATATAGTTTAATTTTAGGTCAAAAAGAAATTGTAGATGGAACAATTTTGATTAGAGATATGGAATCAGGTATTCAGGAAGTTGTTGATTATAAAAAAATCAGACAGGAAATTACTAAAAGATTAGATAATGAAAAGTAAGTAAGTTTTGTTTAAAG
>JBBTVV010000086.1:0-9463 GCA_038063135.1 Patescibacteria group bacterium | reverse complement strand
AGCAGAGCTCAAAAAGCGAGAATTTATTTCCTGTGTTAGGTAGCAGACTACTTGTAATTAATTTTATTGAATATATAACTTATAAAGCCCATATTGATCTCCTATTTTGGCTTGAAAATAAAGTATAGTTCCCTTTTGGTTTATAAGTAAAGAAGAAATTTTATCAAATTTAATTAGTTCTGTATTACTTCGTTTTTCACGTTCATCCATTTCTAATGCATTAATAGTTTTATCTGTAGAATAAATAATATAATTATTGTTAGGGTGCCAAACAATACCTGTAATATTATCGCTGATTCTTGTGATCAGCGTTTGTTTTTTATTAGTTAAGTCGTTAAGCCAAATTTCAAAATCATTAGCGTAAATTAATTTAGAATCATTAACCAAATCAGCATATTTTATATTATTATTCTTTTTAATCATTGAGAGAACTTCTGATGATGATAGTTTTGTTATGTTTTTATCAGCTAAATTGTTAGGAGCTATTTTGTTGTTTAAATTATTAGCATCGTAGGCAGAATTGGTTAAAATTATTTTTTGACTATCCGCTGACCAAGATAATGATTTTTCTTCTGTTTGCAATGATGTTTTTTGTTCTGTATCGTTCATTAAATTTAATAGTGATAATTGATCGTTGCTTAATATTGCCAATTTTTCTTTAGAAGGGGATAATTGCAAATCGTTAATTTTCGTTGTTTTTATCAAAATAGGGGAGCTTTGTTTAAATAAAAAAATATTCTCAGCATACGTTGAATTACCAGAGGTTATTCTTAATTTTTTTTCCCAAGGCCAGTAGCTAGCGAGTTCTAATTTGACAGTATATTCTTCTGGTAATAAATTTTTAATTTTTGCTGGGGTCGTTATATTATTTGTTTTGTTAGAAAATATTTTGTTGATTAAATTTTGTTGAATTTGATTGTTAATAAAAATCTTAGCATTTGGCGGTTGACTATCCAAAATAAACATACCTGTTTTTTGTAAGGAAAATGGTATGATTTTATTTTTATTGAAATTAAATTTGTATCCAGCAGCGAAGATAATGATTAGAGGAGTAATAATAAGAAAGATTAGATAGAGAAAAATACAAATAATTTGTCGAGTTTTAATTGTCATAATTCCTATTTAGGGTTTGTCGCTGAATACGGTATCAGGCGACAGACCCATTTAATTTTCTCTTTTAATATCTGCTCCGATTTTATTTAATCGTTCGCAGAGATTGGCGTAGCCTCGTTCAATTGAGTAGCAATTTTTTAGAGTAGATTCGCCTTTAGCAGCTAGCATGGCGATAAATAAATTAACTGCTGGGCGTAAAGCTGGCGGACAATCTATTGTCGCAGGCTTCATTTTTGTTGGGCCAACAACAACAACACGATGAAGATCAAGGAGTGTTATTTTTGCGCCTAGTTTATTGAGCTCAGTATAATAAACGGCTCTATTTTCATAGACCCAGTCATTGACTAGAGTTTTACCATAAGCGGTTGTTAATATTGGTATAAAAAGAGGCAAATTGTCAATATTTAAACCTGGGAATGGACGGCCATATATTTTGTCTGGCAAAGAATGAAGGCGAGATGGAATAATTTCAATATCAACTAAATCAAAATAACCACTAAGCGATTTGTATGTTTGGCTGATGTTCATTTTTTGCCCCATAATTCTTAATTTTTCTAGTTCTAATTGTAAAAATTCAATAGGACATCCTGTTATTTTTAATCTTGATGCAGTAGTAATAGCCATTGATATAAATGCCATTGATTCAATCGGGTCTGGCATAATTGAATAGTTTTTTACAGGCAATAATTTTTCAACTCCAGTAATTTTTAGTTTTGTTGTGCCAATACCTTCTATTTTAGCGCCAGCTTGATTAAGAAAATAGCATAAATCTTGAACCATATAATTCGGCGATGCCAAATTAATTTTGGTTATTCCATCTGCTAAGACAGCCACCAAAATGGCATTTTCTGTAGCAGTATCGCCTGATTCATACATAGTAAAATCAGCTCCTTTTATTTGTTTATTAGTAATTGAATATTTATTATTTAATTTTTTAATAGCAATACCGAAGTGTTCTAAGGCAATAATGTGAGGATTAACAGTTCTTTTGCCTAATTTACAACCGCTTACTTTTGGTAGTGAAAAATTTTTATATTTATGAACTAAAGCGCCAATAAATAAAATAGTTATTCTAGTTTTTTCATAAGCTTGTTTTTTAATTGTTTTTAAATTTATTTTTCCGTTATTAATAATTTCTAGTTTGTTATTATCAAATTTAATTTTAAATCCGATAGAAGTTAATATTTCTACGATTCTATTAACCTCTTCAATTAGCGGAACATTAAATAGCGTGGTTTTTCCTTTAATCATTAATAAAGAGCAAAGAATAGCAACAGCTGAATTTTTTGCTGAGTTTGTATGAATTGATCCAGATAATTTTTTTCCACCATTGATTATAAAATTAGACATGAGATTAAGTTTAAAGTTAAAAGTTCATAAAGCTAACAGCTAACAGCTTGTAATTATAATGGACTGTCGTCAAAGACTCTTTAATTATCATAAATTTTCAAACTTTAGGAAATTTTGGCAAATACGACATTTAACAACAGACAATTATAGCATAGCTGAAAATTTTAATAATTTCAACCTTGCGTTGATTAATATTGTCAAGGTATGTTATTATTTTGATGGGTCTATCGCCGAATACTCTTTCGAGTAGAAAATTTCAAATTTTTAGGAAATTTTTTTAAAAAGTTTTGAGGAAATATAGTTATATTAGCGAAAAAGTTTTTGACAAAATTTACAAAAATTTGGAATTTTATACCGAATACGGTATTCGGCGACAGACCCTTGATATAATTAAATTATTTAAAAATTAAAAATTCTATGGATAATGTGAATGGTTTTAATAATTCATGTCAACCTGAAAAAAATAAAATAAGTTGGTTCAAAAGATTAGCAGTAGTTATTTTAATTATACTTGCTTTTTTTGCTGGGATAATTTTGGCGCAAAAAAGTGAAATAGTTAGGCAATTTACATTAAAAAAAGCAGATTACACTGGAAATGTTTTAAATAAATATGGTTTAATACCTAAAGATAAATTAAGTAAAGATATTGACTTTGATCTTTTTTGGAATGTTTGGGATTTATTACACAAAGGATATGTTGATAAAGGTAAACTTAATGAGAAAGAAATGTTTTATGGAGCAATACACGGCATGGTTGCTGCTTTAGATGACCCTTATACAGTTTTTATGGATCCTAAAATTGCTAAAGAATTTGCTAATGATTTAGCAGGTACTTTTGAAGGTATTGGCGCTGAAATCGGAATAAGAAAAGATATATTAGTTATTGTCGCGCCTTTGGCTGGTATGCCTGCAGAAAAAGCTGGTTTAAAAGCTGGTGATAAAATTTATGCTATTGATGGGATTTCCACAGCAGGAATAACAATAGATGAAGCTGTTAATAAAATTCGTGGAGTAAAAAATACTGAAGTTATTTTAACTATTTCTCGCGATGGGATTGCAAAAGCAAAAGAAGTTAAAATTAAAAGAGGAATTATTGTTGTTAAAAGTGTAAATACAGAAATGCGTTCTGATAAAATTTTTGTAATAAAAATGTCTAATTTTAATAATGATACTTCTGATTTATTTAAGCAAGCTGTTAGTAAAATTATGGAAGTAAATCCAAAAGGAATTATTTTGGATTTACGTAATAATCCTGGCGGTTATTTAGATACTGCAGTTGAAGTTGCTAGCGAATGGGTTGAAGACGGTCCAGTTGTTACTGAAAAATTTACAGAAGAAAAGAAAAATGAATATCTAGCTAGAGGTAGAGCAAGATTAAAAGATTTTCCAACTGTAGTTCTTGTTAATCAGGGTAGCGCTTCTGCTTCGGAAATTGTCGCAGGCGCTTTAAAAGACAAAAAGAAAGCAACTATTGTCGGTAAAAAAACATTTGGTAAAGGCTCAGTGCAAACAATGGAAGAATTGCCAGATGGTTCATCAGTAAAAATTACTGTGGCAAAATGGCTTACGCCTGATGGGGATTGCATTAATGAACTTGGCATCATGCCTAATGTTGAAGTAGAATTAACAGAAGAAGATTTTACTAACTTAAAAGATCCACAGTTAGATAAAGCATTAGAAATATTAGGAAGTAAAAAAGTAGAAGGACGAGTTGAAGTTTTAGAAAAAAAATCAGGTATACAGTTTTCTAGATAATTAGATTGAGTTAATGCAGGTTATTATGGGTCTGTCGCCAGATACCGAATACGGTATTCTGCGACAGACCCATAAAGGAATTATTTCTAAAAACATTTACCTTTTATTAGGAGATCAAGTAAATGGAACAACTGATTCAACAGTTTTTGGATTAGTTGATAAATCAGATATTTTAGGAAAAGCGATAGTAATAAAATAAATTTCAAAATTTGTTGAAAAATAATTTTTAGGCTATAATGACGATGAAGTTATATTTTTGGTTGTCGTTATTTTTATGCGTCAAAAGAACTCAAAATTTAATAATATTAAATCTACTGATACAACTCAGTCTCGTTTTGTAGTAAATTTAAAAGAAGATTTGGAGCAAGAAGAAGAAATAAAAAATATTGAATTAAAATTATGCCAAAGCTCTCTTATGGAAGATTCTAGCGTAGTAAAAACGCAGCTAAATATTGATCAAAAACAGCAAGAAGAAAAATGCGTAGAAAAAAAATCTAGAATAGGTCAAAATAAAAAGAAATTCGTTTTGTTAAAAGATTATTTAAATTTAATAGATCAATTAGCTTTTGTTTTGTTAGCTAAATCTCTTTTTAGATTAATCAGAAATCTAATTGTTTTGGCTTATAAAATTTGTTTTCGTGTTGGGCTAACAACAGTATTTTTAATCAAATTTGGTTTTTTTATTTTTATTGTTTTATCCAAATTAATTATAATGCTAATTAAATTATCAATTATTTTTATTGGTAAAAGCAGTTTTTATTTAATTATAAAAGTAGGAAAAATAAATTATGCGATTTGGTTAATGATTTCTAGAAGTTGGCAATTAATAATTATTAGAAGTGGGAGACTAATTAAACAAAAAATTTATTTTAAAATATCTGTAATCAATAAAATATTTAAACAAAAAAAACTTTTAATCTGTCAAAAAATAAAATTTTGTATTGATGTTTTTAAAAGTATATTTTGTAAACAATTTTTTATTAAAGATTTTTTACCTCGTCCGAGTTTAGCTTATTTGCAACCTGTTGGAGTTTTTGCTTTAACTCTTTTAATTTTAATTTTGCCATTTAAAGTTTTTACTTATTATAAAACATTAAATGATGTTCGCGCGCAAGTCTTGGATACCAGTGAACAGGCGATCGGTAAACTTTTATCAGCTGGCAAGTCAGTCTCTGATTTAGACTTTAGCCAAGCGCAAGAAAATTTTTCTAAAGCTGGCGATGATTTTTTATCAGCGCAAGATAAATTAGGTGAAATAAATAGTCTATTATTATCTTTAGCTACTATTGCCCCTAATAAAAATTTACGTTTAGCAGCGATTAGTAAGCGTATTTTGCAAGCAGGGTTATTAAGTTCAGAACTAGGGAAAAATTTGAGTTTAGTTATAGAAAATTTGTTAAATAATAAAGACAAAAGTTTAAAAGGAATTTTGGATAATTTTCGTTTATATGATAGTCAAACTGCTAGCAAGGCGCTTGAATTGAATAATTTATTAACAACAATAAATAAAAATGATTTACCTGATCAATATCAACAACAATTTGTTTTACTTAAAGAAAAAACTGCTATTTTGTCTAGTAGTTTAACAGGGCTTGTGAGTTTAGTTGATAAATTAGATAGTTTTTTTGGTATAAATTCTAATAAACGTTATTTATTAGTTTTTCAAAATAATACAGAGCTTAGAGCTAGTGGTGGTTTTATTGGTAGTTTTGCCTTGCTTGATTTTAGTAATGGAAAGTTAAAAAATATTGAAGTGCCTGGTGGAGGTAGTTATGATGTTAAAGCAGGTATGTTAGATAAAATTATTGCTCCACAGCCTTTACAATTAATCGCGCCACAATGGCATTTTTGGGACGCTAATTGGTGGGCTGATTGGCCTACTTCTGCAAAAAAATTAATGTGGTTTTATGAAAAAAGTGATGGCCCAACAGTTGACGGTGTTATTAGTTTTACGCCGACAGTTATTGAAGAACTTTTGAGAATAATTGGTCCAATTGATTTAACAGAGCAATATGGAATAATAATTAATGCAGATAATTTTTGGTTAAAAACACAAGAGTTGGCTGAGCAAAAAGCTAATATTACTAATCAGCCTAAAAAAATTATTGGTGATTTAATGAATAAAATTATCGCTGAATTGCCAAATAGAATTACTAAAGATAATTTAATACCATTATTAAAAATTACTGATCAATTATTTAGCAGTAAACAAATTTTATTTAATTTTAAGGATTCAGAATTACAAAAGAAAACAGTAGAATTAGGATGGGACGGTGGCTTTAAAGAAACAAATAAAGATTATTTAGCTGTTATTAATACTAATATTGCTGGAGGTAAAAGCGATCGCAAGATTAAAGAAACTATTAGTCATCAAGCAGAAATAATGCCTGATAAAGCAATTATTGATACTGTTAAAATAACTAGGACTCATACAGGTATCAAGCGTGAACCATTTTCTGGGGTTAGAAATGTTGATTGGATGAGAGTTTATGTTCCGCAAGGTAGCGAGTTGATTAGCGCTCAAGGATTTGAGGCAGTTGATGAAATTTATTTTAAAAAACCAGAAAATTCTTGGCAAGTTGATAAAGATATTGCTCTGACAGAAAATAATGCTCAAATTGATGCATCCAGTAATACAAAAATTTATCAAGAATTAAATAAAACAGTTTTTGCTAATTGGTCGCAAGTTGATCCAGGTCAATCCATTACAATAACTTTAAAATATAAACTACCGTTTAAGATAGATAAAATAACAACGCCAGCTGATCAATTAATAACGGATAAAATAATTGATCAGGCGTTAAATTTAACTAATCCCGCTCAAAAACAGCTTCATCCTTATTCATTATTAGTTCAAAAACAACCAGGAGCAGGGGTTGATCAGATAACTACTAATTTAATAGTTAATGATTTTTCGCCTGTTTGGAAATATCCAAAAGGATTATCAGTTGATCAAACAGGATGGCAGATTAGCGATAATTTAAATTCTGATAAATTCTGGGCAGTGATTTTGAAGGAAAAATGAAGTTAATTTTTAATGAGTTAATTTTTAGATTTGATGGGTCTGTCGCCGAATACGGTATTCGGCGACAGACCCTTGATAATCAAAATTTATAATTGATTTATAATTCGTATTATATGAATAATAAAGAAATAAAAATTAAGACAGGAAAGTCTAGTTTAGGGGAATTTGTTGATAAACAAATTGCTAATGATGATGATATTGAGGCTTTTGATCAATATTTAGAAGATGAAATAAAAGATCAAGAAGTAGAGGATAGCTTGGAAAAAATTTATCAGGATGATAATGGAAAAATGATTGATGTTAAAAAAATGATAGTTAAAAAGAAAAAAAGTTGGTTAAAACATTTTGGTTGTTTTTTATTAACAGTTGTTTTTGTAACAGCGTTGGTTTATGCTGGTTATTATTTTTTTGCGCTTTATGGATCAGGTTTATCATCAGTAAATTTAATTATTGAAGGCAATGAAGCAGTAGCAGCTGGCGAGGAATTCTCTTATATTATTACTTTTAATAATAATGAGCGTGTAAGTATGAAAAATGTTGAAATTAAACTAACTTATCCTGAGAATTTTGTTTTTCTTGATAGTGATCCAGTTGCAAATCAGGGAGATGATATTTATCGTTTTGCAACAGTTGGCGCGCGTCGAAGTGAAATAATAAAAATTAGAGGCAAACTTGTTGGCGAACCAGGATCATCTAATATTATTATCGCTGATGCGCGTTATACGCCAGATAATTTTTCTAGTGAATTTAAAAAATCAGCTAGTTTAGAAACTGCTATTAGCGAAATTGAATTGGATGTAATCACTGAAGCTGTTTCTAGCGTTTTTGTTAATGAAGAAAATGAGATTAGTCTAAAATTAAAAGCAAAAGAAATTAATTATTTGTCTGATTTTTTAGTTATAGCTGATTGCCCTGATAATTGGGAAATTATTAAAGATGAAGTTGCTACTAGTTCATTAGTTAATGCTACTTCTACAACAATTATTAAACAAATAGAAAAAAATATTTGGCAGGTTAGTAATTTAGGAAAAGCTGAACAAGAATTAAAAATAAAATTTAAAGTTAAAGAAAAAAAAGAAGATAATCAAGTAATTACTTTAAAACTTGCGCAAAAATCAACAACTCCATTGGGTAATAAAAATTATGTTTTTTTCTCTAAAGTTTTAAGTTATGAAATTTTGCAGAGTGGTTTAAATTTGAATATGATTATTAATGGTTCGTCAGTTGATCAAGGGGTTAATCTTGGGCAGACATTAAATTATGCAATAAATTATACTAATAAAAGCGCGACCGATCTTAAGGATATTGTTCTTATGGCGGTTTTAGAAGGTGATTTATTGGATTGGGGTAGCGTAAAAGTAAGCAGTGGTCAAATACAAAATAACACTATTAGTTGGACTAAAGCGGATATTCCTGCTTTAGAAAATTTAATTAAAAATAGTGAAGGCACGATTGATTTTAGTATTAAAATTAAACAACAAGATCAAATTGCTAGCACTACTGATTCTAAGATAAAAAGTTATGCGCAGTTTTCCGCTGACGGCAGAAAAGTTAAATCAGGTGAAACTAATAGCAGTAATATAATTATTAATAAAATTAATAGTGATTTAAATTTAACAGAACAAGTTTACTATTTTAATGATGATAATATTGCTGTTGGTAGTGGTCCATTGCCTCCAAAAGTTAGTCGAACAACTAGTTTAAAAGTTTATTGGACTATTAATAACAATCTACATGAATTAAATAATTTGGTTGTAAGTACTAATTTGCCTGATTATGTTAGATTCGGTAATAAAAGCAATGTTTCTGTTGGTTCGCTTGATTATGATGAGCAAAACAATATTGTTACTTGGAATATGGGTCGTTTGCCAATTTCAGCTTATAAAGTTAACGCTGAATTTAATATTGAAATTACGCCAAGAGAAAATGATAAAAATAAAATTTTAGTTTTATTATCTGGAACAAGCATAAGCGCTACTGATAGTGAAACTAATGCTACTATTAAAAAAACAATGGAAGCACAGACTACAAGATTAAAAGATGATAATATCGCGAATACTGATGGGATTGTAGAGTAAAATTTCTGGCGTTGTCCTTGAATCAGATACGAATGTCGGTGTCGTGTGCGTTTAAAAATAAGTTGAAAGTTGAAAATTAAAATGACAGACCCTAAAGTTAAAAATTGTAAATAAACTATATTAAATAGACTTGAAATTAAAA
>JBBTVV010000085.1:0-10237 GCA_038063135.1 Patescibacteria group bacterium | reverse complement strand
TATAACCATATTCCCTCAAAACTTTTTAAAAAAATTTCCTAAAAATTTAAAATTTCCTACTCGAAAGAGTATCCGGCGACAGACCCTTAATTAAATAAACCTGATCATTTTCTCTGATAAGTGATTTTACTTTTATGGCAACTTTTTCTCCTGTTTGTATTTTTTTAATTGACTGATGATCCTTTTCTATTGATGTAATTTTTTCTTCTACGCTTCCAGTTGTTGGACCTTGAAAAATAACTGTATCTCCAATTCCTACTTTTACATTTCCTAGAATTATTAATTCTACTACTTTAATTTTTTTATAATAATGCAAAACTTTACCTATGTAAACTTTTTTTTGAGTAGCTTGGTTTCCATAATAACTTGTTAATTCATTTATCGGTTTACCTAGAAAAAAACCGCTACTATTACCACGATGATAAACAGTTTTTAATTTTTCAAATAAATTACTTTTTAAATCAGCTAATTCTTTTTTAAATTTTTTATCACGCTTTTTTGCTGAATAAATAAAATCAATAATTGTTCTATAAGCCTTCGTAACAGTCGCAACATATTCAGGACTTCTATTACGACCTTCTATTTTAAAACAATCTACATTAATATCCATTATTTTTTCAATAAAATTTATTGTACATAAATCTTTTGGACTAAGAACATAATCTTCTCCTAATTCTAATTCCTCATCTCCATCAATTTGTTTAATTAAATATTTTCTTCTGCAAGGTTGTGAGCATTCGCCACGATTTGCAGACTTATTATAAAGAGTCTGTGATATTAAGCATCTTCCGGAAATAGATATACACATTGCCCCATGAATAAAAATCTCTATTTCAACTTTTGTATGTTCTTTTATTTCCTTAATTTGTTTAAGTGAACATTCGCGCGCTAGAACAATTCTTTTAGCGCCTAATTTTCTATAAAACTCTACTGCTTCAGAATTTGCAACACTCGCCTGCGTACTGATATGTATTTCAATTTTTAATTTTTTAGCAATTTGTATAACAGCAAAATCCCAACAAATAATTGCATCAATTTTTGCTTCTTTTACCTTAATTAAAATCTTCTCTATTTTTTTTATTTCACCATCAAAAATTATAGTATTTATAGCAAGATATGTTTTTACATTATTTTTTCGCGCAATTTTTACTATCTTAGGTAAATCTTTTACAGTAAAATTTTTAGCGCCAGCCCGCATATTAAATCCTTTAATGCCAAAATAAACAGCGTCAGCGCCATTTTTTATAGCAGCCACCAATGATATATAATCTTGCACAGGCACAAGCAATTCTGGTTTTTTTATTATCTTCATAATAAATATATTCTTACCATTATACTCAAATAAATAAAAGCCCTTGGGTTTGTCTCCGAATACCGTATTCGGCGACAGACCCCTTATTGCCATTAATTAAAAAATAGTTTAATATTTTAAATATCAAGGAGGCGTGAAAAGCCTTTTTTTATTTACTAAATTATAACATTATGGAAAACAAAGAAAAAACAACTAAAGTTTCAAGTGAAATCAGCGAAAAAATGCAAGCTGCCACAACAGCCATGGAACAAATTAAAGAAAAATATGGCGAAGGCTCAATTATGAGATTCGGCGATGCCAGAAAAACAGATGTTGACGCAGTTTCTACTGGCTGTTTATCATTAGATATTGCTTTAGGAATACTTGGCGTTCCACGTGGCAGAATTATAGAAATCTTTGGTCCAGAAGCCAGCGGTAAAACAACCTTAGCGCAACATATTATTGCTGAAGTACAAAAAGTAGGAGGTACTGCTGCATTTATTGACGCAGAACATGCTCTTGATCCAGAATATGCCAAAAAAATAGGAATTAATATTAAAGAAATGTTAATTAGTCAACCTGACACAGGCGAGCAAGCTTTAGAAATATTAGAAACATTAGTTCGTTCTAATGCTATTGATGTAATTGTTGTTGATAGTGTAGCTGCCTTGGTGCCACAAAAAGAAATTGAAGGTGATATGGGAGATTCACATATGGGACTACAAGCAAGATTAATGAGTCAAGCTTTGAGAAAATTAACAGGAACTATTGCCAAAACTAAAACTGTTGTTATTTTTATTAATCAAATACGAATGAAAATTGGCGTCTTTTTTGGTAACCCAGAAACAACAACAGGTGGAATGGCTTTAAAATTTTATTCTTCCGTACGAATTGAAGTAAGACGAGCAGCTATGATTAAACAAGGCGATAAGATTATCGGAAACAGAGTTAAAGCCAAAATAGTGAAAAATAAAGTTGCGGCACCATTTAGAGCTTGCGAATTTGATATTATGTACAACGAGGGCATTTCCATTTCAGGAGATTTATTAGATATGGGAGTAGAATATCGCGTAGTCAATAAAAGTGGCAATTCTTATACATTTGGTGAAATTAAATTAGGAGTTGGTCGAGAAAACGCAAAAAGATTTTTAAAAACTGATAAGAAATTAATTGGAGAAATCAGAAAAAAGATTCTAACTGAAGTTAAGGCTAAAGAAATTGAATAATTAACAATTTTTGCTTAAAGGATCTGTCGCCGAATACCGTATTCGGTATAAAATTCCAAATTTTTGTAAATTTTGTCAAAAACTTTTTCGCTAATATAACCATATTCCCTTAAAACTTTTTGAAAAAATTTCCTAAAAATTTGAAATTTTCTATTCGAAAGAGTATTCAGCGACAGACCCTTAAAATTACATAATAATTATGTTTATCTTTATATAACTTCTCTATTTTTAATCCTGCTTTCTTAAAAAGTCTTTTTAATTCTTGTTTAGTAAAAGCATGATAATAGCGTTGGCTAATAGCTTGACCTGCGCTATTTTTCCAATCAAATAATATATCTCCAAAATCTAATTTATTTTTATTAATTAATTTTAGCAAAACAAATTTCCATAAAAGTTTACGAAACTTTTTTTGCGACCACATATTCCAAGCGGTTAAAATAATTTTTCCTTGTTGTTTTATTTTATTTTTTAATTGTTTTAAAGCAGTTAAACGCAAGTCATTTCCTGGTAAATGTGGTAAAACAGCCAGACAAAAAACATAATCAAAATCTTTTTCAGGCAACTTATTTAATTCTAAAATATCACCTACTAAAAATTCCTGATTCCTAATTCCTAATTCCTGATTCTGCTTTGCTAATTCTATTAGCCTTTCACTATTATCTACTCCTGTATAACTTATTTTTTTATTTTTAAACGCTTCTAATAATCTCCCATTACCACAACCAACATCCAAAATTTTATCATTATTGTTAATTAATTCAGTTAATTTAATTAACTCTGGCCAAAGATATTTTTTTCTAGTTTGATTAAAATCATCAGCAATTTCTTTATAATTATTACTAACCAATTCTAAAATATTTTGTTGTGTTTTTTTATCCATTTTTTTAAGAAAATTAATGAAGAGAATAACAGAAAATAACATTAAGGGTCTGTCGCTGAATACCGTATTTGGTACAAAATTCCAAATTTTTGTAAATTTTGTCAAAAACTTTTTCGCTAATATAACCATATTCCCTCAAAACTTTTTGAAAAAATTTCCTAAAAATTTAAAATTTTCTACTCAAAAGAGTATTCGGCGACAGACCCTAACCATTAATTGCTAAAACTAATTTTACATCATCCCGAGTTATAGTCTCGCCTAATAGCTCTTTAATCATTTCTAAATTATTAGTTCCAACTTTTTTTATAACTTCTGAAATAATTTTTTGCTTATCTATATTTACTAACTTATCAATATTAGTCAATAACCCAGTTTTTATTAAAAAACATAAATGATCAATGACAATTTCTTTCTGCAAACCTCGAGCATCGGCAATATCTGCAATTTTAAAGCCTTTATTATATAACTCAAAAGTTTCCAATTGAGTAAGTTTGGTAGATAAAACCGCTGTTTTCTTTTTATATTTTTCTTCAACTTGCGCTTGCTCCACATAACCCATATTTCCTACTAAACAATTATCGCATTTAGCGCATTTTTCAGCTTCATTCTCACCAAAATAATCCATAATATATTTTTGCCTACAACCAGCATCATAAATATATTCTTCCATTTGATCTAACTTTTTATAAGAGTGTTTTAATTTTTCTGATAATGCGCGAAAATCCAACTTAACGTCCTCTTTATTATGATATTTTAATAATCTAATTTCAGTACCACGAAAAGGAGGAGTGTAATCAATTAAATTTTGATCTTTTAATTTTTTAATCAATCGTGTCAAAGAATCTTTTTTTTCATTAATTATTTCGGCAACCTCTTCTAAATTTAAATTTAATCCTTCTAATAATTCCTGAGAATATTTATCATTTAATTTATGAATAATATTTAATTGGCTTTTAGCGCGTGCGCCTAGCGAACTAATAATATCTATAAAATCTTTTTTAAATTTAATAAAAGCTTTGCCACTTTTTTCATGAGATCTAGAAATATACCCTTCTCGTTCCAAAATTTTTAAGCTAGTTCCAACTGCCATTTCAGGAGATTGATCAGATAACATTTTTGTCAGCTCAGCATAAGTAATTAAAATAAGTTCAGATTCATAACTTTTTAAAATTTCATAAATTTCTAAAATCATTTCTGGTGATGGATTATCACCTTTAATAAAAAATTCCTGCAAATAACGATCACGAGAACTGTAAAGCAAAAGACAAAGACTTTGTTTGCCATCACGACCAGCGCGACCCGCTTCCTGATAATATGCCTCAATTGTGCCTGGCATATCATAATGAATAACATATCTAATATCAGGCTTATTAATTCCCAATCCAAAAGCATTAGTCGCAACAATCACTTTTGCTTCGCCTATCATAAAATTTTCCTGTACCAACTTTCTCTCTTCTGCGTCCATTCCTGCATGATAACCAACTGCTTTAATATTCTTTTCCAATAATATTTGCACTAATTCATCAACTCTAGCGCGAGTACTAGCATAAATAACGCCAGAACCTCTATCTGTACTAGAAATAGCATCTAAAACAAATTGTCCTTTTTGTGAATCAGTTGTCTGAATTACGCCAAACTGCAGATTAGGACGAGCAAAACCAGTAATCACTAAAGTTGGATTAATTAAATTTAATTGTTTAATAATATCATTACTTACCTCTGGCGTAGCAGTGGCCGTTAATGCAACAACAATAGGACTACCTAGCAATGCAATCACTTCCTTTAATTTTATATAGCTAGGCCTAAAATCATGCCCCCATTGACTAATACAATGCGCTTCATCAACTGCAAATAGACTCACTTTAATTTGAGCTAAAGCATTAATAAATTCTTGATTATAAAATCTTTCTGGCGCAACATAAAGTAATTTATATTGCCCAAGTTTAATAGCTTCTAATCGATTCAGAGTTTCAGCTTGAGAAATTGAACTATTAATAAAAGTGGCTGGAATGCCTACTTTATGAAGTCCATCAACTTGATCTTTCATTAAAGCAATTAACGGTGAAACAACCAAAGTTACGCCTTCTAAAACTAAAGCGGGTAACTGAAAACAAAGAGATTTCCCACCTCCAGTAGGCATAATGACAACAGTATTTTTACCAGCTAAAATACTATTAATTACTCTTTCCTGTCCTTGTCGAAATGATTCAAATCCATAATGGATTTTTAACAATTCCAAAGCTTGTTGTTTTTTATTATCTATTAATTTGTCAGACATTGATCTTTTGGGTCTGTCGCCGAATACCGTATTCGGTATAAAATTCCAAATTTTCTACTCGAAAGAGTATTTAGCGACAGACCCCTTTTTTAATTTTTCAAACTCCATTTATTCTGCCCTCTTCTATCCCTCACATCCACGGAAGAGGCTATTTTTTATATTTTTTTAACTTTCTTCCACATATTACGGAATCAATAAGTTAATTTTTAAGTGTTGTATTGTATTTTATATTTTAACTTCATCACTTTATAGCTTTCAACTTTATAGACTTTATAAACTTTTGACTTTCCGTCTTGTTTTATATAATTCTAAAGTATTTTTAAACGCCATGGCAATTGTCATTGGTCCAACTCCACCAGGAACAGGTGATAAATAATCGGCTTTTTCTTTAACATCTTCAGAATCAACATCTCCTACAACTTTATTACCTTGCTTGGTAATTCCAATATCTATAATTATCGCATGATCTTTTATCATTTCTTTTTTAATAAATTTAGGCCTTCCAATAGCTGTAATTAAAATATCAGCTTGCTTAGTTTTTTCTACTAAATTTTTATCATCTACTTTAATTATCTCCACTTCCGCGCATTGATGTTTTAAAATATGAAATAACGGGTTACTAAAAATATCTGAATTAGAAATAATGCAAACTTTTTTATCTTTAATTTTATAATCTATGCTATTCAACATTTCTAAAATAACAGCATAAACAGGAGGCATTAAATAATCAAAATTGTTATTTAATATTTTTTCTAGATTCTTTGGATGAAAACCATCAACATCTTTATTCTGATCAAGCGACATTATAACAGCATCAGTATTAATCTTATTAGGCAAAGGCAACTGAACTAAAATAGCATCAATTATTTTATCTTTATTCAAATATTTTATTATTTCTAAAAGCCCTTGTTCACTAATATCTTCTGGACATCTATATAAATGAGTATCAATACCAACTTTTTTTGCTTCTTTTTCTTTTAAGTTTACATAAAGCTCAGAGTCTGCTTGTTCACCAACTAAAACAATAGCCAAATTAGGTTTCGCATCATCTAATTTAGCTATCTCTTGGACAATATTATTTTTGATTTTTTCAGCCAATATTTGACCATCAATAATTTTTAACATAATTTTAATGGAAAATTGGATAATCCAAACACATTTCTTTTACTTCTTTTTTAATTTTTCCTAAAATTTTCTCATCAGATTTATTTTCAATTGCACTATTTATCCATCCAACAATTTTTTTAGCTTCGTTTTCTTTTAACCCTCGTGTAGTTATAGCAGGAGTACCAAAACGAACACCAGATGGATTCATTGGTGGGCTTGGATCATTAGGAATAGTTGAGCGAGAAACTGAAATCCCAATTTTATCTAAAATTTGTTCACAATCACGACCGCCTAAACCTTTACTAGTCATATCAATAACCATTAAATGGTTATCCGTTCCGCCAGAAATTACACGATAGCCAAATTTTATAAATTCTTTAGCCATAATTTTAGCATTAGCGATAACTTGTTTAGCATACTGTTTGAATTCTGGTTGTAAAGCCTCGCCAAAAGCTACTGCTTCGGCAGCAATAATATGCTCATGCGGACCACCTTGCATTCCAGGAAAAACTGCGCGATCAATTTGTTTGGCAAATTTTTCTTTACACATAATAATTGCTCCGCGTGGTCCGCGTAAAGTTTTATGCGTTGTTGTAGAAACAACATCAAAAATTGATACAGGATTAATCATTTCCCCAGCAGCAATTAAACCAGCAGTATGCGCAATATCAGCAAAAGTAAAAGCTCCAACTTCATCCGCGATATCTTTAAATTTTTGCCATTCTATTTCTCGCGAATAAGCGCTATATCCCGCAACTATCATTTTTGGTTTTTCTCGCAAAGCAATTTCTCTAACTTTTTTCATATCAATTTTTCCAGTAGTTTGATCAACTTCGTATTGAGTAAAATTATATAACATGCCAGAAAAATTAACAGGATGTCCATGTGATAAATGTCCGCCATGATCTAGTTTTAACCCCAAAACTTTATCACCAGGTTTCAAAAATGCCATATAAACAGAAGCATTAGCAGGTGAACCAGAAAGAGGTTGAACATTAACATGCTCAGCTTGAAATATTTTTTTAGCTCGCTCAATAGCAATATTTTCTACTTCATCAACAACTTGATTACCACCATAATACCGATGTCCAGGATAACCTTCGCTATATTTATTAGTTAAAACAGTCGCCATAGCTTCTAATACTGCCTTAGAAACATAATTTTCAGAAGCAATTAATTCCATTTCTTCAGATTGCCTAGTCATTTCACGCTTAATTATAGCCATAACTTCATTGTCTTGTTCAGATAAATTTTTATAATTTAGCATATATTTATAATTTTTAATTTTATAAATTTTAAAATTATCATCAAAAGCGCATTTAACGAGTCTGTCGCCGAATACTCTTTCGAGTAGAAACTTTCAAATTTTTAGGAAATTTTTTTAAAAAGTTTTGAGGGAATATAGTTATATTAGCGAAAAAGTTTTTAACAAAATTTACAAAAATTTGGAATTTTATACCGAATACGGTATTTGGCGACAGACCCTTAACAATAGATCAATTATATCAAGCTTTTTACCATATAACTATCTTTTAGTCTATACCCTAATTTGCGATAATAACCACGCACTCCAATGCCTGAAATAACAGAAATTTTTTTAAAATTATTTTCTTTAGCAATTTTTTCTGCTTCAGTCATTAACATCTTACCAAAACCACTATGTTGAATTTTTTTCTCTTGCCCAATAGACACCAACTCCCCATAAACATGAAGTTCGCGAATCAAAGCCGTATTAATTCCCTCTTTGGAATTGTATTTGTATTTTGTATTTTGCAAAGACAATCTTAATCTACAAAATCCATAAAGACTATTATCATTTTTATCTACTGCTTGAATAAAATATTCCTCCCCGCCAGAAGCCTTGTATTTTATAATTGATAATTCGTAATTCGTAATTGTTAGTTGTCTTTCTTTCGCTTCTCTACATCTGATGCATTGACATTTTACTCCACGATCTTTCATTATTTGTCGCAAATTAGTAATTTTATTTCCAGCAAAAATTGATTCTCCTGGAATATCACGAATAAGCCTAATAATTCTGACATATTGAGGAACAGCTTCTTTACATTTTACAATTAAATTTTGTAAAACTTTATCAGAATATGATTTATATTTTCCTTCTTGCCACCATTTATATAATAAACTGCCTTGCGTTACGACTGTTGGATAAAATTCTATTTGATCAGGTTGAAATCGTTCATCACTAAATAAAGATTTAAACATATCTAAATCTTTTTTAGCGGTAGATCCAGGTAAACCTGGCATAATATGATAAGTTACTTTAAAACCAAAATTTTTTAACAATCTAGTGGCATCCACAATTTCTTTAACGCCATGTCCGCGCTTATTTAATTCTAAAATTTTATCATCAATTGCCTGCACACCCATCTCAACTCTAGTGACGCCTAATTCGCGCATTTCTAATAATTCTTTTTCATTAATATAATCAGGCCTTGTTTCTAATGTAATACCTATTATTTTATACTTAGCGCTTTCATTCTTTTTTTGCTCCACTAATAATTGCTGTTTTAATTTTTTAAATTGAAAATTTGGTAATTGAAAATTGTTTAAAAATTGATCTCTCAATATGCTGGAAAAAATTGAATTTTTTTTCCAATACTTATTTGCTGCTCTAAAACATTGTAAAATGTACCAATATTTATAATTTTCAGGCAAAACTGACCATGTTCCGCCAATAACAATTAATTCAATCTTTGTTGGCTTATGACCATTAGCCTCTAACGCACGTAGTCTAAGTTGCACTTGTTGATATGGATTATAATTACACCGAATAGCGCGCATCACAGCTGGCTCGTTAGACAAGTAACTTTGTGGAACATCTTTTTCAGTTGGACAATAAGTGCATTTTCCAGGACAAGGAAATGGTTCTGTTAAAACAGCTACGGGAGCAATGCCAGACATTGTTCTAACAACTCGTTTGCGCAAAACTTTTTCTAAAATTAATAATTCTGGTATTTTATTTTGCTTTCTTAATCGTCTATATTCTTTTAAAATTTCAGAATTATATAAAATATCAATTCCATATTTTTTAGCTACCAATCGTTTCGCATCAGCCAAGTCTTCACGAGAAACAATTTTGCTCGCAAGTATTTCAGCAATAGCTTGTTGTTGTTTTTTATTTACTTTACTAAATAAAATAGATGAATTTTTTTTAGAAGATATTAATTTAATAGATTTTTTTGTTGACATTATCGTAATATTTTATTAAATTTAAGTTATCTTTATATTAAAGGTCTGCCGCCGAATACCGTATTCGGTATAAAATTCCAAATTTTTATAAATTTTATTAAAAACTTTTTCGCTAATATAACCATATTCCCTCAAAACTTTTTGAAAAAATTTACAAAAATTTGAAATTTTCTACTCGAAAGAGTATTCAGCGACAAACCCATTAAAATATTAATATGCAAATAATAAATCAAGATATTTTTAAA
>JBBTVV010000084.1:0-3107 GCA_038063135.1 Patescibacteria group bacterium | reverse complement strand
GTTAAAAGGTGGTCTCTTAGCTTATTAGAAAAAAATCCCTAATCCCTAATCCCTAATCCCTAATTCTTAATCCTTAATCCCTATGACAAAAAATTCTTTATCTAATTTTTTTTCTCCCAATTCAATTGCCATTATCGGCGCTTCTCATGAACGAGGCAAGGTTGGTTATGAAATTGTTAATAATCTTTTGAATGGAAAATTTAAAAAAGAAATTTTTTTAATTAATCCTAAAGGTGGGAAAATTTTGGGAAAAAAGGTTTTTAAAAATATCTCTGAAATAAAAGAAAAAATTGATTTAGCGATAATTGTTGTTCCTTCAATAGTTTGTCCACAAGTTTTAGAAGAAGTTGGTCAAAAAGGAATAAAGTACGCGATTATTATTTCAGCTGGTTTTAAAGAGTCTGGAGTTGAAGGCGCTAAAATAGAAGAAAAAATAAAAAAAATTGCTGAAAAATATGAAATCTCTTTTTTAGGGCCTAATTGTTTAGGTCTAATTAATCCTTATCAAAATTTAAATGCTTCTTTTGGAGCAAATTTACCTGAAAAAAAAGGAAATATTTTTTTTCTTTCTCAATCTGGCGCGATTCTTTGCGGATTTTTAGATTTAGCTGATCGAAATAATCTAGGCTTTTCTAAAATTGTTAGTTTAGGTAATAAAGCTAATCTTTCAGAAAATGATTTTTTAGAATTTGCTTTGAATGATCCTCAAACAAAAGTTATTTTAGCTTATTTGGAAAGTTTTGTTGATGGGAAAAAAACAATTGAAATTTTAAAAAATAATACACAAAAACCTTTAATTCTTTTAAAAGCTGGGATAAGCGAAAGAGGAAAAAAAGTGGCATCTTTGCATACAGGTAGTTTAGCTGGATCAAACGAAGCTTTTGAAGCATTTATTAAAAAAACAAATGTTATTAAAGCAGGCTCTTTAAAAGATTTATTTAATTTAGCTAAAGGTTTTAGTTTTCAAAATTTATCAGAGAAAAATAAAATTGCAATTTTAACTAATGCTGGAGGTTTGGGAGTTTTGGGAACAGACGCTATAGAAAAGTTTAAAGTAAAAAGTTTAAAGTTAAAAGTTGAAAATAGTTTAGAATTAGTTAAGTTAAATGAGGAAACGAAGGATTTTTTAAGAAAAAAATTGCCTTTATCTTGTAGCTTGGAGAATCCTGTAGATATTATTGGTGACGCAAAAACTGATAGATACAAAATTGCTTTAGAAGTGATTTTAAAAGATAAAAACGTTTCAGTTGTTTTGGTTTTTTTAACACCTCAAAAAATGACTGAGTCAGAAAAAACAGCAGAAATTATTGTTTCTTTTTTTAAAAAATATAAAAAGCCAATTTTTACATGTTTTTTTGGTCAAAAAAGTGTAGAAAAAGCGATTAAAATTTTAGAAAAAAATAATATTCCAAATTTTGATACACCAGAAAAAGCAGTTGAAGTTATTCAAAAGATGTTAGGGAATAATCAAATTTTTGAAGAAACAAAAAATATTAATCAATTAATAATTTCTGAAAAACAAAAAATAGAAAAAGTTTTAGATAAAGCTTGTTCTCAAAAAAATTTAGAACCAGAAAAAGTGGCAGAGATTTTAAAAATTTGTAAAATCCCTTATCCAAAATTTGTAATTGCTTTTTCAGAAGAGGAGGTAATTAATAAAACCAAAGAACTTTCTTATCCATTAGCAATAAAAACAGCTGGTTCTGAAATTTTGCACAAACAAGATATTGGAGGAGTAAAATTAAATTTAAAAAATGAGCAAGAAGTAAAAAAAGCTTATCAAGAGATTGTCAAAAATATTAGTAATATTGCAGGTGATAAAAATAATAAAGAGATTAAAAAAGTAATTATTCAAGAAATGGTTACTAGTGGAGAGGAAATAATCATTGGAATGAAAAGAGATGAACAATTTGGACCATTGATTATGTTTGGCTTGGGAGGCATTTTTGTTGAAGTTTTAAAAGATGTTTCTTTTGGTATCGCGCCATTAAATTATAATGAAGCAAAAGAAATGATCTATTCTATAAAAGGATATGACATTCTTAAAGGAGCTAGGGGCAAAAAAGAAAAAGACATTGATTCAATTATTGAAATTCTTTTAAAAATTTCTGAATTAAGCATGGCTTTCCCACAAATTAAAGAAATAGATTTGAATCCAGTCAAAGTTTTTGAAAAAGGTTGCTCAATTCTTGATTTTAAATTTATTTTATTTTGAGGTATAATAAATTTGTGATACAATAAAAAATAATAAATTAATTTACGATAAAAATTAAATTAAATTAAATTAATTAAGAGTATTCGGCGACAGACCCTATTAAAAAGAGTTAAATAAGCTTAAAAATATATAAACCCGAAAAAATAATATTATTTAGTATTTTTTTTGTATGTTTAAAAAAAATATAAAAAGTTTTTTAATAGTTTGCTCGTTAGTTTTAGCAGTGGTTTTTATTGTTGTGTTTTTTAGAAATAAAATAAATATTATTCATGCAGATGATGTTAATAATAAACTTACTGGTTGGGCTTATGGTAGTAATATCGGCTGGATTAGTGTGAATTCTGCTAATTGTGATGTTAATCCTAATGATGATTTTATTGATACTGACATTCAAACTCTTGGTTGCGCTGGCAATGGCTCAGCGTCAGTAATTGATTATGGAGTAAGAGTTGATAGTAGCGGGAATTTTTCTGATTTTGCATGGAGTGAAATGAACGGATGGATATATTTTGGTCCAGATAAAACTTTATTAGTAGGACCAGATAAAACTTTATTAGTAAGTAATTCAATCCAGATTAGTAGTGCTCCAAGCGAGCCAAGAACTTGGGCAAAATTTGATAAAGCAACAGGCGCAGTTACTGGTTGGGCAAAAATTTTGTCAGCAGGTAATGATGGTTGGATTAAAATGAGCGATGATAATATAGGCTCTTGGAAAAATAATGGGGTAAAAATTGCAACAACAACTGGCGATCTTAGTGGTTGGGCGTGGGATGGAGATTCTACTAATGTTGGTTGGATTAGTTTTAATTCTATTAATAGCGACTCTTTTAATAGCGACTCTTTGGTTGCTCATAAAGTTAGTTATCCTAGCGTTGCTTCAATAGTAGCTCCT
>JBBTVV010000083.1:0-1061 GCA_038063135.1 Patescibacteria group bacterium | reverse complement strand
AATATTTCAGCTAACTCGTTATTATACGTAGTGTTTGTTAGATAATATACAAAAACTTGTATATTATGCGAATTGTTGGTATATTTATATTATATTAACGATATCCATATCTTTAAGATTATCATAAATTCATGAAATTGCAAGAACTTTTAGATAAAATTGAAAATGAATTAAAACTGCGGTATTATAGCCGTAAGACTATTAAAAGTTATTTGCTTTGTCTTTCAGATTATTTTCGTTATATTAAAAACATTACCAAGGATCATGATGCGTCACTTATTAAAAAATATTTATTGGAAAAACAGGGGAGGGGGCAATCTCCGCAAACTGTTAATTTGCACTTAAATGCTATAAAATATTTTTATCGTGAAATTTTTAAAAGCAATATTGAAATAAATATTAAATTTGCTAAAACATCAAATAAACTTCCCGTTGTTTTGTCTAGAAGCGAAATTAAAAAAATAATCGATTTGATTGGCAATTTAAAACATAAAATTCTTATATCCTTGTCGTATGGCGCTGGTTTGCGAGTAAGCGAAGCTGTAAATTTGAAAATAAAAGATGTAAATATAGAAGAACTAACAATACATATTAAGAGCGCGAAAGGAAATAAAGACAGGATTACAATTTTTCCTAAAAAGATAAAAAATAATATTATAAATTTAATTTTTGATAGAGCAGGAAATGATTATTTATTTTTAAGCGAGCGTGGAGGAAAATTAACAGAACGAACAGCGCAAAAAATTTTTGGAAATGCTTTGAAAAAATCCAATATTCAAAAAGACGCGACATTTCATTCCTTACGTCATAGTTTTGCCACGCATCTTTTAGAAAATGGGATTGACATAAGATATGTTCAAGAACTTTTGGGGCATCAGAATATCAGAACAACTCAAATTTATACGCATGTTACCAATCCAAGTTTAAAAAATATCAAAAGTCCGCTATAATAAATAGGGGGATTATAAAATACAAATAAATTTATAGAGATTTTAAAATTTAATAATGAAGGGTCTGTCGCCGAATACCGTATTCGGTATAAAATTCCAAATTTTTGTAAA
>JBBTVV010000082.1:0-5748 GCA_038063135.1 Patescibacteria group bacterium | reverse complement strand
AAATTTCCTAAAAATTTGAAATTTTCTACTCGAAAGAGTATTCGGCGACAGACCAAATTTAAAAACAAGGTGATGATAATAATAAAAAAACAAATAGGTTTTACTTTGGTTGAATTATTAGTTGTTATTGCTATTATTGGATTATTATCAACTTTTGCAATAGTTGCTTTTAATGGTGCTAGAGCAAAAGCTAGGGATGCTCGACGTGTTGCTGATATCAAACAGATACAAACAGCTTTGGAATTATATCGTAGTTACGAGGATGCATATCCTTCTGCTTCTGGTACTGTCCCTTCTACTTTTATTCCTTCACCGCTTATAGGAGCAAATAGTTCAGTTACTTTTATGAAAGTTGTGCCGTCTAATCCTATGCCAGCTGACACAGTCGTAACAGGTTGTGGTGGTTCGTTTTATACTTATACACAAGAGGAAAGTGGTAGTTCTTACACTCTTTTATTTTGTTTAGGCGCTAAAACTGGAAGTTTAGAATCAGGCTTGCATAAAGTTACACTAAATGGGTTTTAAAAACGAACGGTGTAGCAGGAATTTAAAAAAGATATGAAACGATTTAATTTAATTAGAATTCTTGATTTATTATTTGAGATAAATTATTTGGCAATTATTTTTTTATTGCCACTTTATTTTGCTATTTGGTTAAAAAATAATAATATTTTTGAATTAAATAAAATAATTTTATTTAAAATTTTGATCTGGTTGTTATTGTTGATTCTTCTAGCTAAAATTATTTATCTCTTAACGCAAAAATTAGTTGTTATTAATAAAAAAATATTAGCAATACCAAAGTATTTTATTATTTTGATTTTATTTTTATTAACATTAGGAATCTCTACTTATTATGCTCAAGATTGGCATGCTGCTTTTAATGGTTCTTATTATCGTCAACAAGGATTGACTAGTTATTTTTTTTATATTTTATTTTTCTGTTTATTATTATTTAATACTAAAATAAGCAATACACGTCTTAATTGTAATAAAATAATAATAACAATAGTTTTGTCATCTTTTTTTGTTAGTATTTATGGAATTGCTCAAAAATTTGGTTTTGATTTTATTAGTTGGAATGAGCCTGCTTGGCTAACAGGAAGAGTAACTTCTAGTCTTGGTCAGCCAAATTATCTAGCTTCTTATTTGTTATTAGTTATTCCGTTGGCAATATATTTAATTTTTAGCGCTAAGAAATTATTAATTAAATCTTTTTGGTGTTTAATTTTAATTAGTCAACTATTGTGTTTATTTTTTACTTATAGTCGCGGAGGATTAATTGGTTTAATTGTTGGTTTAATAATTACTGTTTTAATTTATTTTTTAATTGTTAAAAAAAATATATTTAAAAAAAATAATTTTAAGCAAATTATAATAGCGTTTTTATTATTAATTATTTTTGTTTCTGTCGGTCTAGCTTGTTATTATAAAATAGATTTTTTTAGAGAAAGAGTTAGAAGTTCTTTTAATTCTCAGAGTGGAAGCGTGGCAATCAGAATAAAATTTTGGAATGCGAGCTTATTGGCTATTAAGGAGAAACCATTTTTTGGTTACGGACTTGATAATCAAGGAGAAATTTTAGTTAAATATTACCAGAAAGATTGGGCAATTTATAGTAAAGTTAATGATTATCCAGATCGGGCTCATAACTTAATTTTAGATATTTTGCTTACTAGCGGTATAGTTGGTTTGATTTTTTATTTGTCTTGGTTGTTTGTTATTTTTAAAATAGGAATAAAAAATATCAAAGAAAACAAATCAAAATTTTTAACCGTTGCATTGTTAGCAAGTATAATATGCTATTTTATTTCTTTGATGTTTAATTTTGAAATAGTGACAACTGCTGTATATTTATGGTTATTTTTTGCTTTAATTATAATAATTAATAATCAGACAAATGTTGTGAATGATTTATTTGATATTGAAAAGTCATTAACTATTGCAAAACAAAGCAGGTTATTTAGGCTATTTAAAATATTTTTGGCTATTATTTTAGTAATTTTTGTTGCTGGATTAATTTTTTGGAGAATAAATAAAGATATAAAATATCTAATTGCTGATCATTATTTTCAGCAGATTAGACAAGCTTTTTTTAGTAAAAATTATTTTGAAACTTATGTGCTTTATGAGTATTTAAAAGAACTTAATGTAGAAGTTGATTATTATGATTTGCGCTATGGCGATATGCTTGTTGATAATTTTGGTAATTTTGATACAGTTACATTAACAAGAACTGGTAAAAAAATTTTAGAAAAGTTAGTTAAAAATTTAAAATCTAATAATTTTGAAACATTTTTTATAAAAGGGGAAATTTATACAACAATAGCTGATGATAAAGATAAGCAATATTTTGTATTGGCTGAAGAAAATTTAAAACAAGCGCTAAAAAGAAGTTCAGAAATGCCTAAAATCTATCAGGCATTAGCAACTCTTTATTTAAAAAAGAATAATTATCAACTAGCAACAGATTATTTTAATAAAGCATTAAATTGTTTACCTGATGTTAATAATAAATATTTAAATACTCAGCATAAGCAATTTATTGAATATGAAAAGTATAATATTTTAAAAGGATTGGAAAAAATTAGAAATAAGAAATTATGATAAATTTTATTTTAATTTTTGTTTTTCTTTTTGGGCTAATTTTTGGCTCTTTTTTGAATTGTTTAATTTGGCGGTTGCACAAAAATGAGAGTATGATGGGTAGATCTTGTTGTCCAAAATGCAAGAAGCAAATTGCTTGGTATGATAATATTCCATTGTTAAGTTTTATAATATTAAAAGGTAAATGTCGTTATTGTAAAAAGTTTATATCGTGGCAATATCCAATTGTGGAATTAATAACAGGATTGTTGTTTGTAGTTGCTTTTATTAATAATTTTCAAATAATTTCTAATTTTCAATTTTTAAACATATCGCCTAATTTATTATTATTTACTTTGCGGGATTGGTTTTTGATATGTGTGATGATAATAATTTTTATTTATGATTTACGTTGGTATTTAATTTTGGACATCGTATCTCTGCCTGCTTGTTTGATTGTTTTTTTGTTTAATTTATTTCTTGGCTTTAGCTGGCAGAATTTGCTTATTGCTGGTATAATTGGTTGTAGTTTTTTCTTATCGCAGTTTATTATTTCTAAAGGTAAATGGATTGGTGGAGGAGATATTAGATTGGGATTATTAATGGGACTAGCTTTAGGTTGGCCTAATGTTTTAGTTGCAATACTTATTGGTTATTTTATTGGTTCGTTTGTTGGTGTGGGATTAATTGTTTTTGGTAAAAAAAAATGGAGTTCACAAGTGCCGCTTGGTGTTTTTTTATCAACAGCAACTGTTATCACTTTATTTTGGGGTGAAGTGATAGCCCAATGGTATCTTAGTTTTTTAGCTTTTTAGTTTGTTAAAAACTTTTTCGCTAATATAACCATATTCCCTCAAAACTTTTTAAAAAAATTTTCTAAAAATTTGAAATTTTCTACTCGAAAGAGTATTCAGCGACAGACCCATAAAAACTCAGTATTAAAATTTAATTATGTTTTTATTTTCTAAGTATCAAAAAACATTAAAAAAATATACTCGATATAATCATGGTTTTACTGTTATTGAAATGTTGATTAGCGTCGGTATAATAGTATTTTTAACTACTATTTTTTTAGTTAATTATCATGACGTTAGTTATCGAACAGAATTGATTATAGAGGCTCAAAAAGTAGTTAGTAATTTAAATTTAACTCGTAGTTTTAGTTTGAGTTCTAGAAAATATAACAATGAAGTATCTAAAGGAGGTTGGGGAGTTTATTTTTCTTCATTGTCTTCTGATCGTTATTTAATTTTTGCTGATGTTAATAATGATAATTCTTATAATTCTAATGAAGCTAACGAAGCATTGGGTGGACGAATTATAAAATTACCAAATAAAGTAATTATTGATAGTATGAGTGTTTGCGTTGGTGATAATTGCAAAGAAGAAGAAAAAAATGCCGTGAGTGTAGTTTTTGTTTCACCTAATCCAACTATTTATATTAATAAGGCAATAAGTACTTCTGCTAGGATTAAATTTAAAGAAACAGGAAGCAACTCTACTAAAACAATAAAAATTAGCTCCGTTGGTTTATCTGAAGTGATTGATTAAGAATCTTATTTATCTTATTGTTCATAATTTTTATGTCAAATGTTAGACATCAAATATTAAATGTCAAAAATGGTTTTTCTTTAATAGAATTAATTGTTTGTCTTTTTATTATTAATTTGGGAATGATAGGAGTTTTGTCTTTGGTATTGCAAAATATTAAAGTTGAAAGTACTAATAAAAATGCGCTTATTGCTTCGCAATTAGCTCAAGAAGGTTTAGAATTAGTGAGAAATCAGAGAGATAATAATTGGTTATCAGGAACAGTCGTTTGGACAAACAATATAGATAACTTTCCAACTTATATAATTGATTATTCATATAAAAGTGGAGCTGTTACTGGGGTTGGGGAAATTGATGATGAAAAAACAAAGCTTTATATTAATAAAGATGGTTATTATACACATGAGAGCACTAGTAACTCTCCAACTATTTTTTCTCGTTTAATTTCAGCTATAGTTAGCGACAAAGGAGATTATCTTGATATAAAATCTAAAGTTTATTGGAAAGAACGAGGAAGAGATTATAATTATGAAGCAGAAGTTTATTTATATGATTGGAAGTAATAAACAAATAAAACAAAAAGGAACAACGTTTTTAGAAATTATAGTGGCAGTTGGAATATTTTCTATTGCTATTTTGTTAGCAACTAGTATTTTTCAGTCTGTTTCTGATGGTCAACGTAGCGCAATGGTTGCTCAAAATATTCAGGAAGATGTTAGATATGCTATGGAAATAATGAGTAGAGAAATTAGAATGGCGCAAGTTTTCGATAAAACAAAATGTTTTAAAGAAGACCAGCTTACTAAAAATAGAATCTATAATACTGAGAATAATGCTCAAAATCAAAATCAAAATGGTTTATATTTTAAAAATGAAGAAGGGGATTGTGTAAAATATTTTATTGAAAATAATAATTTAGTTAAGATTAAAGAAGGTTCGACTGACTTGATTCCATTAATTTCAAATAAAATAATCTCAACTAAAATTATAATAAGTAATTTAAGATTTTATATAATTGATAGTCCTGCCAATCCCAACGGCGCTAATATACAGCCTAGAGTAACAATTGCATTAGATGTTGAATATAGTGGCAAAAAAATGCATAAACAGCAGATAAAAATACAAACAACTGTTTCTTCAAGATATTATTAAGGGTCTATCGCCGAATATGGTATTCGGCGATAGACCCATTAAATGTTGTATTTATCTTAAGATGTTATGAATAAATATATAAAAAATAATCAAGGAGTGGCTTTGATGATAACTTTAATGATATTGTCTTGTGTTTTAGTTGTAACTCTAGGAGCTGTGAGTTTAATTATGGCTGGAATAGTTGCAACTCGTTTGGAGCAATCATCAATTATTGCTTATTATGCCGCTGAAACTGGTATAGAGAGGGCTCTGTGGGAATATAAGGAAGGATCTTTTTCAATGCCTGAAGCTTCTGGGCTTATTGCTAGTAGCGCATTAGGAAATAATAGTAATTATATTGTTAATTATGCTAGTTCAACGAACAATATTGCTTTTATTTCACTTGGCGCTTATAATGAAAGTAAAAGATCAATCCAAGTTAATTTTGAATAGCCAGTAAGGGGTCTGTCGCCGAATACT
>JBBTVV010000081.1:0-10507 GCA_038063135.1 Patescibacteria group bacterium | reverse complement strand
CCGAATACGGTATTTGGCGATAGACTCTTTTAGCTGCGGGGCATGGATTCGAACCATGATAAACGGCTTCAAAGGCCGCTGTCTTACCATTGGACGACCCCGCAAATCAATTATCAATTAACAATTACGAATTAATAACTACAAATTACGAATTATTGATTTTAAATTAGAAATTAAATTTGAAAATTCAGAATAATTTTATTCTAGCACAAATTTAATTTAAATCAACTTTATGCACATTTTTTATTTTAGGTTTTTTGTGTTATAATTGGTTTATTAGAAATGCGCTATATGAAGGGGCTGTCGCAGGTCGGTATAAAATTTGAAATTTTCTACTTAAAAGAGTATTTAGAGACAGATCCTAAAAAATAATTTTTTTTAATTTTTTTATTTACGAAATACGATATTATTACAATTGGTGGGGCTACTGAAGATATTACATTTTTTACTAAAGAAGGTGTGCTTATTGATAATAAGCAGGATCTAATTAGACAAAAATTGTTGGCTTTTGAATATGGCGCTAAAATAAAAGTTGATAAATCTTTTTCTAATTTTGGTGGAGGAGCTGCCAACGTTGCTGTTAGTTTTGCGCGACTTGGTTTCAAGACAGCTGTTTTAGTTGCGGTTGGCAAAGATATCCGTAGTCAAAGAATTATTGATAATTTTCAACAACAAGGAGTTGACATAAGCTTGATTCAAAAAACATCAAAAGCAGAAAGTGGTTTTTCTTTTTTGTTAGTTGCTCAAAACAATGAGCATGTAGCATTCTCTAATAGATCTGCTAATAATCAATTACGAATTACGAATTACGAATTACGAATTATAAAAGATGCTAAGTGGGTTTATTTAGCTTCTTTGTCTGATCAATGGCAACGGATGTTAGATAAGATTTGTTCTTTAGCAGATGTTTGTTCTGTAAAAAATTCTAATTCTAAAAAAGTAAAAATTGCTTGGAATCCTGGGCATAGGCAGATTTTGTCTGGACTTAAAATGGTTGGTAAATATTTGTCAAAAGTTTCTGTCTTAATTGTTAATAAGGATGAAGCGATTGAATTAGTGATGTCTGATAAAAAATATAAAAATAAAGACAGAGTATTTTTTGAAGAAATTGATAATTTATTGTTAGCTCTTCATAGTTATGGACCGCAAATTGTATTGATAACTAAAGGCGAATATGGAGCTAATGTATTTGATGGTAAAAAAGTTTATTTTCAACCTATTATTAAAAGTAAAAAAATAGTTGATACGACAGGAGTTGGTGATGCCTTTGGATCTTCTTTTGTCGCTGGACTAGAATTGTATAATGGTGATATTAAAAAAGCTCTTCATCTTAGCGCTAAAAATGTTGCTTCAGTAATTGGTAAACAGGGCGCGCAGAATGGATTATTAAAGTTAGGCTCTATGGGGGTTAAGGGTTAAGATTGGAAAGAAGTTCTAAATTATAAATTATAATGTTTAAAAAAAATGAATGAATCTTCACTTTTATATTAATATTAACTCCTATGTTTAAAAAAATATCCAAAATTAGTTTTATTGTTTTAATGTTATTAATTATAACAGTGGTTTTTTTTCCTAAAGAAAATCAAGCAGCCGATCGTTCTCCTGATGTTATTGGCTTAAGGATTATTCCTAATCCAGATCATTTGTCAGCTCTAAAATGGTATCAAAAGCAGAAATTTATTGGTTCTCCGCAATCATTAATAGTTGATGGCTACGAGGCTGTTCGTGATGGCAGGACTGTTTATATTAATGTTGCAAATATTGATAGTGGTAATAATTTTTATACTAATATTAATGTTATTTCATATAATCAAGAAGCAGAGAGCGCAACATTGGATATTTTTGGCCAAATTATTAACCATTGGAAATTTAATACAAATATTGACGAACTGGTTAAGTCAAAAATTATTAAAGATACAGCAAGACTGAATTATTTAGCTGATATTAAAAATGCCTTAGAAAATTACAAAAGTAAAAATGGTTATTATCCTAAACTTTCTGCTGGAAGTTATTTAGCTAATAAAACTATTTCAACTTGGCCTAGTTGGCAAGGAACTTTAGGAAAAGAACTAGGAATAATTTTGCCGATTGATCCTGTTAATAAATTAGGTTTTTGCACAGCTGATTATAACGAAAGTACTTGTTGGAATAATAAGGATAGAAAGTTCTCAACAACTTTACCAGGATTACCACAACAAAGTCAGGTTTTTTATTATAGCGCACCGTCTACTGGCGCTAGTTATAATTTATGTGCCGTAATGACTTCTGGTTATATTAATAGATCTAACCCAATGGCTTGTGAAGGATCAAATTTTATAAATCATGATCCAATAATTACTTTTCCAGACTCAGAGTGTCCTAAAAGAGTCAAAGTAAATAGAAATTATAATTGTCATGTAAAAACAGCCGATATAGATAATGATATTGTTACTTTTGTTAGTTTTTTAAGCCAACCAGCAGATTTTTCTCTTAATTTTGCGACTGGTGTTATTTCAGGAAGGCCTACTAGTAAAGGAACATATATTTTTAAAGTAGCTGTTAAAGATAATTTAGGAGCTATCAGTGAAGCTATTTATAATTTTGATGTTTATACTTATTGTGGTGATAATATAAAAGAAAATCCAAATAGTGATACGCCAGCTGTTAGTGAACAATGTGATGGCACAGACAAACCAGAGCATGCTACTTGCGCGGCTGATTGTACTTCTTGGCAATGCGATATTGGCAGTACATTTATGAAAGGGTATCATAAAGAAGGCAATAGTTGTGTTATTAATGTAATATTTGGTTGCGCCAATGCGGATATCAATGCATCTACCACTTATAAATCTTGGAGTAGTTCAGGTAGAGGGTGGGGATCATGTCGCATCGAAAGTTGTAAAGATGAAAATTTAGTTTCAGGGTATCATATAAAAAGCAGTACTGAAAATGTGTGTGTTTTAAATGAACAAAATTGTTTAGCAGTAGAAATTACATTTGTAGCAAATGCGTCTAGTTATGTAAAATATTGGGATAAAAATTCAGGCATAAATGGCAATTGGGGTCCATGTCAACCTGAGAGTTGTAAAGACACATTTCATATAGAAACGATAAGTAATATTAAAAATTGTGTAAGTAATACAAAAGATTGTACAAGCATTATAACAAACGCATCCAGCGCTGTTCAAAAGTGGGATAAAATAGTTAATAATTGGGGCTCTTGCGAGCTTGTAAGTTGTAATTCGGGGTATGCAAACAGTAGTAATAGTTGCAAAAAAAATAATGCTCCAACACTTAGTTATTCTGCAAACTCTAATGGAGGCGTTATTCCCAATCTTGGTACGCCAGATCAGATATTCGTGTTTGAGGTTATATATAAAGATGCTAATAATGACGCTCCGATCCAAGGAAATCCAGTTGTTAAAATTTTTAAAAATGGCATAGCTACAGAGTATCCAATGACTGCTACTGGGACTGAGACATATGTAGTAGGAAAATTGTATCGGGCTGAAATTAAACTATCTCCACATATATACTCTCATAGCTTTGCTGCCAAAGATTCATATGGTCTGATTGCTACAGGTGCTCCTTGTAGTATAAGGAAGTTTCCGTATGTGGCATATGCGCCAGTTTTATCTGAAGGAACACACACACCTAATACGGGCACTGCTCAATTAACAAACTTTACTTTTAATGTGAAATATACCGATCAAAACATGTATGCACCATATCCTGGTTATCCGAAGGTGCATATTTTGCAGAATAAGATTGATATATTAAACAGTCCATTTGCAATGGGCACAACTGATGCAAGCAAGTTTAATGGTGATAGGTTGTATAAAAAAACTTTAACTTTGCCATATTCTTCAGATGCTTATACATATTATTTTGAGGCTGAAAATTATTCGGGTGTGCCAGCAGTTTCAACATCAGAATATCTTGGTCCAGTTGTTACTGGAGTTGTGAAAACAGCTGTAATATCAGGAACAATAAAAGACTATATATCAGGAACGTTGATACAAGGAGCAATAGTCCAAATTGAAGATGCTAATGGTGCTGTTAAAATAGCAACTAGCACTGATAGTTCTGGAAAATATTATTTAAAATTAACAGAAGGAAAGGACTATACTAATGGCGATCGCTATAAAGTTGTTGTGAAAAAAACAGGTTTTTCTAATGGTGACAGCGGATTATTCTCGTTGATAGGAAATATTTCTAAAGTTTTGTTTTTATCCGGAGATTTGAGCTCGGGTTATGGTGTGGCAAAAATAGTGTTAAGTAAAAGAACCTTGACAGAAAATGTTCAGTATGAGTCTTTTATTTATGTTTCTCCTAGGTTTACGAAAGAATGCATATTCGAGGATAAGTCTATAACTACGATTACGTGTTTAATATCAGGAAGAGGGGTTCGTTATTCAGTTTTTAGTCCTCGTAGTGGTGTAGGAGGAACAAAAATAGAAATATTTAATTCTGGCAATGTTAAAGTAAAAGAGTATTTAGTTGATGGAATATATGGACTCACCCAAATTTTTTCTTTATCAGATAAAGGTAAAATTTCCGATATAGCGTCTAGCTCGCCATATGTTATCAAATAAATATTAAAAAAAATAATTATGATTAAAAAAGTTTTAAAATATTTGTTAATACTTTTGTTGTTAGTAATTTTAATTTGTTTAAGTTATATATTTTTATTTAATAATAAAAATAAAAAAAATAATCAGAATCAGAAAATGGAAACAAATATTAATATAGAAAAAAATATTAAATCAAAACAACAAACAGAACAACAAGCGACAAGCTCGCCGATTTTATCATATGCAACAACTTCTCCTGTTTTATTAAGTAATGAAGAAAAGAAAAAATATGGTATTGATACAGATAAGCCTGTTTATCTTGAAATAATTGAAGGAAATATGCCAAGTCTAATTCTTCCGCCAGAAATGCTTACTAGTTCTTCGCAGGAGATTGATGAAAATAAAGATACTGATCATGATGGACTACCAGATCTTATTGAGGTAGAAATATATAAAACAGAACCTAAAAATCCCGATACTGATGGCGATAGTTATAAAGATGGATATGAAGTAAAAAACGGTTTTAATCCTAATAGTCCAGAAAAACTATAGGCTAGTAAAAATTAATATTCTAAAATATGAAAAAAAAAATTGTTGTTGTTAGTGGTTATTTTAATCCAATACATGTTGGTCATTTAGAAATGATAGAAGAGGCTAAAAAATTAGGCGATTATTTAGTGGTAATAATTAATAATGATTATCAAGTTGGATTAAAAGGTAGTGTTCCTTTTATGAGTCAAAAAGATAGAATTAGCATAGTATCAGCGCTTAAATGGGTTGACGAAGTTTTTCTTTCAATTGATGAAGATAGATCTGTTTGTAAGTCTTTGACAAAAATTAAGCCAGACATTTTTGCGCAAGGTGGGGATAGAAACGAAGGTAATATTCCAGAGGCGGATATTTGTCGTAGTTTTGGCATTAAAATGGTTGATGGTTTAGGAAAAAAAATAAGATCAAGCTCAACTTTAATAGCTGATGCAGCAAAAGCAAAAAAAGCTAAGAGTTTATAAAGTCCATAAAGTCTAATTATTCTATGATTAAAAAAATATTTATAATAATAATTGCTGTAATTTTAATTTTAGTTTCTGATTATTTTTTTATGATAAATAATTCTGTAAATAAAAATAATCAAGAAGTGAAATTTATTATTACTAAAGGCGATGGAGTTAAACAGATTAGTAAAAATTTAGATAAAGTTAAGTTAATTAGATCTTATACTTTTTTTAATTTTTATGTTTGGCTCAAAGGAAATCAGACTAATTTTAAAGCAGGGGAGTATGTTTTAAAACAGAATATGAATTTAAGAGAAATAGTTAGCAAATTGACTGGCAATAATGCATTAAGTAAAGAAAAATTAATTAAAATAATAGAAGGTTGGAATATCAATGATATAAATAATTATTTAAATAAAAATAGTTTTTTTGTTGATAATAATTTTAACAGTTTAGCTAAAACTAAAATAAGTAAATGGCAATTTAAAACACCTATGCCTGATTTTTTAAATCAGGCGTCTGAGTCAGCTAATCTTGAAGGATTTTTATTTCCAGATACTTATCGGATTTTTCAAGATGCTACTGTTGAAGATTTAATTATTAAAATGTTAAATAATTTTGGAAATAAATTTACGATACAAATGCGTAAAGATATTAATAGTCAAGGCAAAACAATTTATCAGATAATTACAATGGCTTCAATTATAGAAAAAGAAGTTAGAACAGTGGATGATATGCAGATTGTTTCCGGTCTTTTTTGGAATAGGATAAAAAATGGTCAAGCGCTTCAGTCGTGCGCTACTTTGGCACATGTATTAGGCGAGAAAAAAACGCAGTATAGTTTAGAAGATACTAAAGTTGATTCATTATATAATACTTATCAAAATAAAGGCTTGCCACCTGGTCCGATCGCTAATCCAGGACTTAATGCTATTAAAGCAGCTGTTTATCCAAAATATACTGATTATAATTATTTTCTTAGCAGGTTAGATACGGGAGAGACAATATTTAGTAAAAGTTATGAAGAGCATAATAGAAATAAAGCAAAATATTTGAAATAATAATTTTTATATATTTTTTCTTGACACGATTCGTAAATGCGCTAAAGTAATTTTAGTAAGTTTTATGGCTGAAAATCATGTGATGGGTCTGTCTTGCAATTTAAATAAATCTAGTGTAAGATGAAATTAATTAAATAGTCGCAGACAGCAGGTTCTAAAATAAGAGTAAATCCTGCCGAGACAAAAGCTAATTTTTAGTTGTTTTTTTATGTCTGCGCAGTAAACGCAGACCTTTTTATATAAAGAGTATTCGGCGACAGACCCATAAAGGTACATTGGATCTAGAATAAATTAATAAATTAATAAATTAATAAACTAACCATATGCCAAAAAGTAAAGATCAGAAGAAGCAAATGTTAGAAAACTTAACTGAAAAAATTGCTAAAGCTAAGTCAGTTGTTTTTACTAAATTTAACGGTTTAGAAGTTAAAGATAATGAAGATTTGCGCATAAAATTAAGAGCTGAAAATAGTGAATACTATGTTGTAAAAAAAACCTTATTAAATATAGCTTTTAAGGATTCTTTAATAAAAGATTTGAATATTAAGGCTTTGTCAGGTCAGATAGCGGCTATTTTTGGATATGAAGATGAGGTTGCGCCTGCTAAAGTTGTTGATAAGTTTAGAAAAAATAAAGAAGATAAAATAGAGCTTATCGGTGGAATTTTAGAAAATAAGTTTATTAATGCTGTTCAGGTAAATGAGTTAGCTAAATTACCATCTAAGATTGAGCTTTATGCCAAAATAGTTGGATCAATTAATGCTCCAATTTCTGGCTTAGTTAATGTTTTTGCTGGAAATTTAAAGAATTTAGTTTATGTGTTAAAAGCCATTGGTGATAAGAAATAAAGAAGTTAAAAAAACAAGAAATTAATAAATAATTAATATATAAAATTTTTAATTTTATAATTTTATAATTTTTAAATAATATCATAATTTTTAATTTTTAATTTTTAATAGAATTACGTATTTGTTGTTATTAAAAAGTAAGAGATTAAAAAGTTATTTAAAAATTTAAAAATTAAAATTAAAAAATAAAAAAAAATTATGTCAGAAGAAACAACACAAGAAGAATCAATTGAAGTTCCAGAAAAGTTTAAAGTTTTAATTGAGACAATTGAAAAAATGTCAGTTTTAGACTTGGCAGAATTGGTTAAGATTTTGGAAAAGAAGTTTGGCGTTTCAGCATCTGCTCCAACTATGATGATGGCAGCTGGTGCTGGTGGCGCAGAAGCTGCTCCTGTTGAAGAAAAAACAAGCTTTGATGTTGAGCTTACTGAGATCGGCAGTAATAAAATTGCTGTTATTAAAGCTGTTCGTGAATTTACAGAGATTGGCTTGAAAGATGCCAAGGATTTAGTGGATAGCGCTCCTAAAATAGTGAAAGAAGGAGTAAAGAAAGAAGAAGCAGAGGCAATTAAAAAGAAATTAGAAGAAGCAGGAGCTAAGGCAACATTGAAATAAATATAAATTAGGTTTATGTAAAAATCCCCGTTATTCTAAATAGCGGGGATTTTTGTTAGGAAATAGTTTCTAATTTCTGATTCATTTTATGTTTATTGCTATAATTGAAGTGTTGTTTAAGAAGTATATTTTTTTTGCTATTTCGTCAACTGTAAAATCTTTTAAATTATTAAATTTATTACTAATATATTGATTAATAAATTTTCCTGATTTATCAAAGACTATTAATCGTTTGTCAGTGGTATCTAAAATATAAATATATTTTTGTGAGAGCATAATTTTTGTTGCTTGTGTAACGACTGGTTCAATCGTTTCTAGGTTAAAGTCTTCTTTTTTGCCTTTTGTGAATTTTGATAATTCTCCATTATTTTTTAGAATATAGATGCTTCCATCAATATCCATACTTACTGCTCCAGCTAAATCAATATTATTATTAAGCCAGTTGGTCGCGTTGGTAAATTTATCACCAGTTTTTTTAAAACGAATAACTTGATTGTCTTTTGGATTTAAATAGTATAGTTTGTTATTAAAAATTTTAGCATCTGTAAATTGTTGCGGATCTCTGGCGTATTCAATAGTTGAGCTGGATAGTGATTCAGTTTTTCTGTCAAGTTTAATAAGACTTTTAGAATTTAGATAATAAACATTATTGTCGTTGTCAGTAGATGGATAGCTAAGCTGATTAATTATTTGGCTAGTATTTGTAATAGGAGTAGCTAGATTGCCAGCTAATTCTAAGCTGTAGATTGTTTTTTGTTCAATATCAGCAGTATAAATTTTCTCTTTAGCTAAAATAATATTAATTGGCTTAACATTGTTGTTAAGATTGGCAAGATTAGTTAGTTCAGTTGGCGCGTCTTCTCTAATAACTTTGTTAATTTTTTCCATTTGTATTATATTTTTTTGGAAGATTTTGTCGTATTGTTCTTTCTGTTCTATGGTATTTTTGTTAAAATTTGCCATTAATTCTTTTATTTCCGTTAAAGTTGTTTTAGCACCTTCTTCATTGCTATAAAGTAAACTAGCATCAATCTGATTCTGTTTTTGTTCAATTGATTTCATTAGAGCGGCGTAATTTGCTAGATTAGTATTTTGGTGATTTTTAAAGTTTAGCCAAGCTAAATTGACAATAAATAATAATAAGCAAATAAAAGAAAGTAGTAGAAAAAATTTGCCTTTTTTGTTTAAATTTTTAAACCAAAGAATAGGTATGACTATTAAGTGCTTAGAAAAAATAGCAATTTGTTTTATTTTTTGTTTGCTAATAGTTAAAAATCCTTTTAATTTTTCTTTGTTGGTTATTGTTTTGTAAATAAAAGTAAAAAGATTGATTAAATATAAAAATATATTTTTTATTACATCAGTAAGTTTTTTAAGAGAAAGCCAGCTTGGTTTTTTTTTAAGAAATATTTTATCTTTAAGAAGAAATAATTTATTGTTTTTTGTGACTTTTGGATATTTGGATTTAATTGTGTCTAATATTTTAGTTGAAATACTTTGCCATTTACTAAAGTTTACTAGACCAGATGGTGCTAATAATTTTTCAGTCCTTTCTTCTACTGTGTTAAAATTTTTGATAGAAGTTTGAGTTGTTGGTCGTTCTATTATTTGTTTCTTTGTGTCGAAATTTTCTAAACCAAAAGTATTTTTAATAAGAATTGCTGAGAATGGGACGTACACATTAATTTTAGTTAGAGTGTTTTTTATTTGTTCCATTGCGCTGTCTGGTGGTAAAACAGTAATAATGTCAATAATTTGTTTGTTTGATAAATATTCTGGCAATGCTTCATTTGTAAAAATAAAATAGTCATTATTCGGAACGTCTCCGCTGATAATATTGGAAAAAAGTTTAGTTATATTAATTTGTTTGTGTCCTTCGGTAATACTAGCTTGTCCAGTTATATCAATCAATTTATATTTTGCATCATTAGATTCTGTTTTATTTTTGTAAATTAATAAAGCTTTATTTTTTCCTAGATTGGTAAAATAAAGAGCATTTTGATAGATTATGCCGATTGTGATATTTAAAATATGTGGATTAAGTTTTATTTTTTCGTTTTGAAGAAATTCAGCTAATTTTTTATTAGTTTTAGCAAGAGCTGATTCAAAAATATGTTCAACTTTTAGAGTGCTAATATGTTCTCTTAAAAGAATTTTTTCATTTTGATAATAACTGTGGTTAATTGTATTTATTAAAAAATTTATTATTTTTAAATCTTCAGCTTTTTTAGATTCTATTTCAATTAAAACAAATAATTTTCCAGCCAAAGCTTCTTTGCTGGCATCTGGTTGCGCAACAAAAACTTCGCTGGTTGATGTTAAATGTTGATTCGGAGTTAATATTAGTTGTGATATTTTATAATACATGATGATTTTATTCTTTATGATTTTATTCTTTGACTTAAATGTATATTTATTATACTATAAAAATAATTATT
>JBBTVV010000080.1:0-3526 GCA_038063135.1 Patescibacteria group bacterium | reverse complement strand
AGGCTCTGTGCCTTGGGGAAGATTGTCTTCTCTTCCATTAGCTTGTTCAGCTGGTCAATATGTATCCGCTATTGGTAGTGCTTTGACTTGCTCAATTCCATCAGGCACAGTTTATACTGCTGGCACAGGTATTTCCATAGATGTAAACAATAAAATTTCAAGTACAGTTATGGGCAATACTGGAACAGTAACATCAATAACAGCAGGCACTGGTTTAACAGGTGGAACAATAACAGCAAACGGAACTTTCGCTTTAGATCTCGCCCGCGCAAACACATGGACAGGAGCTCAAGCATTTTCAGCAAGAGCTTCTTTACAAAAAGGCGCTGATTTTCCAGGTGGTGGAAGTTGGGATGCTTCAGGCAATGTTGGTGTTGGAACAGTGCCAAGCGCAACTGAAAAATTATACGTAAAAGGAGATGTTAGAATTGATGGAACAACACAAACAACTTCAGGATTATTTGAAAAATTTTTAAAAATAAATGTAGGAGGTACAAATTATGTAGTTCCATTATATGCTGATTCTGGAACACAAACTCCTCCAACACCTACTCTTCCATATATAATTATGTATAGCACATTTCCAAATACACATAATGGTAATTTTGCAAGTAATGGAGAAGTTACTGGAAGAAATGGAGCAGATAAATTTTGTATTAACAGTAAGCCAGCTGATTTAGCTTGTGAAAATATTCATGCATTTCTTTCTGTTGATGCAAATGATAGTATAAAAAGTATGCCAACAAATTATGGATATAAAGCAGATGTACCAATTTATTGGTGGAATGTAGCAAAAAAAAGTGCTATTTATCAAGTTGCATCATCATGGGCAGATATGTTAGATGGTAACATTGCAAATGCAGAGAACACTGGAACAGGTAATAATTATACTTATAATGAAAAGGACGTTAAAACAGGTAATACTTATAAGGTATACACATTTACAGGCTCTTATTCTAGTGGAAAGGCTTTTGCAGCTTTTTCTTGTATTAATTTTACAAGTGTATATTCAGCTTCAATATCAGGCTCACCACTTTATTCAAATAAAGTATGGTTGGACGATGGACTGATGGCCAATGATAGTTGTTATAATGTTCATTATATTCGATGTGTATGTACTCATTAATAAAAAAAATAGTTAAAATTAATTATTAAAATTAATTATGTTAAAAAAAAATAAAAAATCAAAAGTTAAATATATATTTGTAGTTGGTGGAGTTATATCTGGAGTAGGAAAAGGTATTACCTGCGCTTCTATTGGTAGAATTTTGATTTCTAAAGGTTATAATGTAAGTGCTATAAAAATTGATCCATATATTAATTTTGACGCAGGCACTATGAGTCCTATTGAACATGGGGAAGTATTTGTTACTGAAGATGGCGATGAAACTGATCAAGATATAGGAAATTATGAACGTTTTTTAAATAAAAATATTTATAAAGAAAATTACATGACAACTGGGCGTGTTTATCAAACAGTTATTAATAATGAAAGAAATTTAGAATATAAAGGTAAATGTGTTGAAGTTGTTCCACATATTCCAGAAGAGGTTATTAGAAGAATTAAATTAGCTTCTAAAAAAGATAAAGCTGAAATTATGATTATAGAAATTGGTGGTACTGTCGGTGAATATCAAAATTTATTATTTTTAGAAGCAGCTAGAATGATGCATTCAGCTGAACCAGAAAATGTTTTATTTATTATGGTGTCATATTTACCTGAACCATCAACTATTGGTGAAATGAAAACTAAACCAACTCAACGCGCTGCTAGAGATTTGAATTCAGCAGGAATTCAACTTGATTTTATTATTGCTCGTTCTCATACTAATATTGATATGTTACGTAAAAAGAAAATTGCTATTTTTTGTAATATTAATGAAGATGGAATTATAGGAGCTCCTGATATTGATTCTATTTATGAAGTGCCACTTAATTTTGAAAAAGATAATTTAGGCAAGAAGATTTTAGCTAAATTTAATTTACCAGATAAAGGTGGGAATTTAAAAAACTGGAATAAAATAATTAAAATTACAAAAGAAGCTGTAAAAACTGTTAAAATAGGTATTGTTGGTAAATATTTTGTTTCAGGTGATTTTTGTATAACTGATTCTTATATTTCAGTAATAGAAGCTATTAAACATGGAGCGATTGCTAATAATTGTAAGCCAATTTTAGATTGGATTAATGCTGAAGATATAGAAAAAAATGGAATTGAAAGTTTAAAACAATATAATGGAATAATTATACCACAAGGATGGGGGAGTCGAGGTTCAGAAGGTAAAATTCAAGCTATAAAATATTGTCGTGAAAATAATGTTCCTTATTTTGGTTTATGTTATGGAATGCAGATGGCTGTTATAGAATTTGCTCGCAATGTTTTAGGATTTAAAGATGCTAGTAGTGAAGAAATTGATCCTAAAACTTCTTGTCCAGTAATTCATATTATGCCTGGTCAAAAAGAGTTGCTTCTCAAAAAGCAATATGGTGGAACAATTAGAAAAGGTGGTTGGTTATGTAGAGTTGTAATAGGCACTCATTTGTATAAAGCTTATCAAAAGAAATTTTCAGCAGACAGTAATAAAGATATTATTATTTCTGAACGTCATCGTCATAGATATGAGTTTAATAATGATTATTTAGAGAAATTTGAAAAAGCTGGATTAAAAATTTGTGGTGTTTCGCCTGATAATCAAATAGTTGAAGCAATAGAAATCATCGACCACCCTTTTTTTATTGGCACACAATTTCATCCAGAATATATTTCTCGTCCACTAGATCCTCATCCGTTATTTGTGGAATTTATTAGAGTTTGTTTGACACAACAGCAAAATTAGTAAAATTAATTTTGATATATAATTTTTTTGTGATATAGTGGGTCTGTTGCCGAATACTGTATTCGGCGACAGACCCATAGTATTAAGATTAATAAAATAAAAATCTATGCAAAAAGAAGATTTACAACAAATAGCTGATTTATTGGATAAAAAAGCTGATTTATTGGATAAAAAATTAGATCAGAAATTTAGAGACAACAATGAAGTCTTACGTAAAGAAATTAAACAAGAAATTAGAGACAACAATGAAGTCTTATTAAAGAAAATGGATGAGAAAATAGAGGAATTTGCAATTATAGTTAATAGTGGTTTTGATAGTGTTAATGAACGTTTTGATAAAGTAGATGAACGTTTTAATCGAGTAGAAAATCGGCTTGATAATATTGAGCAAAAATTGGATAACGTTGCTTATAGATTTGAAATAAAAGAAATAGAAGAAAGGGTGGAGGTTTTAGAAAAAAAATCAGGTGTACAATTTTCTCGATAATAATAAAATTATAGCAGGCACAAAGACTTAGCTTTTAAAGTTTTGGAAGCTAAGTTTTTGTATTTGTCTTTGATGCAGGCGACAGACCCATTAAGGTGTCTGGGTTATTTTTTTTGACTTAAGATGTTAGATAAGCTAAAATATGCATTATGGGTCTGTCGCCGAATACTCTTTTGAGTAGAAAATTTCAAATTTTTAGGAA
>JBBTVV010000079.1:0-4533 GCA_038063135.1 Patescibacteria group bacterium | reverse complement strand
TTTCCTAAAAATTTGAAATTTTCTACTCGAAAGAGTATTCGGCGACAGACCCTATAATATTATTTTCTCAAAACCTTTACATCTTTTATATCCATTAAGTTTATTAATCTAGAAGGCTTGCTTTTTGTGCATTTTCCAGTATCTATTACCAAATCTGGTAAATATTTAAAATATATTTCTAAATTTTTAACATCAGAAAGTGGCTTTTTACCTTTTGTATTTAAACTAGTGGACACTAAAGGGAAACCAACTTCATTAATTATTTTAGTTAAAAAAACATTATCTGGCAATCTAGCTGCCAAACTATTTAAACCACCCGTAAGCTCGTCTGGCAAATTTGATCGACGTTTTAATATAACAGTAGTTGGTCCTGGCCAAATCTTTTTTAAATATTCTATCTGTTCAAAATTAATAAAACAATATTTTTTCAACATAGCAAAATTACTTACCAAAATCAACCGTGGCTTACTCCCCTTTTCTTCCTTGATCTTATTTATTTTTTTAATCGCCTTAATATTCCTTGAATCACAACCCAATCCATAAATCGTATCAGTTTGACAAGCAATAACTAATCCACGTTTTAAATAATCAACAATTAAGCTAATTTGCTCTTGTATTATTCTATCTAAATCAACGTTTATAATTTGCATAGATCTATTGAGTCTGTCGCCGAATACCATATTTGGAATTTTCTACTCGAAAGAGTATTCGGCGACAGACCCCTAATTATCTAAAAAATTAATTTTAATCTTATTAATAAACCTGGCAATAATGGCGCTAGTGTATTAATAAATTTTATAAAAAATGGCGCGACTTTTGATTCAGCTAGAATATTCCCAAACCAACTAATGTTTCCAATATAACGTGAAACGACCATTAAAATTAAGCCTAAAATAAAACCACCCAATACAAACCCCAAAATAGCGCCTGCTAATCCATTAATAGTTTTTAAAAATGGGATAATTGATAATAAATCAAAAGCATTATTTATAAGAGCAAAAATAAAACAAACTAAACGATTAATTAAAGTAAATAAAACTATAAAAACTATAATTTTTCCAGCAGAGTCATAGCCAAAAAATAAATTTTTTACCCAACTAAAAACCGTTAAATAAAAAATAAATGTGAACCAAATACCCAAAACAAAGCCAAGTAAAGAGCCAAGTGTTTTTATTAGCCCAAAAAATAAACCATAAAAAACAAAACCAGCTAAAATTATTAACAAAATTAAATCGAAAATAGGCATATACTTTAATTTTTAAATAATATTTTAATTTCTAATATAGGGTCTGTCGCCGAATACCGTATTCGGTATAAAATTTCTAATTTATCCGCGGAAATAATGACTCGCCTTTCTTAATTTGACTTGCATTAAATTGTTCAATCAATTTTTTAGAAATATCTGGCATAAACGGATCAAGCAAAACAGCTACATTTAAAATATCTTGGGCAATTGGTTGTAAAACTTGTTTAATTTTTTCTTTATCATCCATTTTCCATGGTCTTTTATTACTTAATATCTCATCACTATATTTTAACTTTTTCCATAATAATTTAAGAGCTTCATCAAGTTCAAAAGCTAACATTTTTTCTTTAAATTTTTTTATTAATTCTTCTTCGCTGTTTATTTTTAAATCTAATTTTAAATCATTCTTCTCTAATAAATTAGAAACTCTTGCTACTAAATTGCCCAAACCATTAGCCAAATCTGCATTATATTTTTCATCAAATTGTTTCCAACTAATATCTCCATCATTGCCAAAAACAGTAGCGCTTATTATTAAATAACGAGTAACATCAACGCCATATTTTTTTATTAAATCTTCTGGCGCAATTACATTACCCAAAGATTTACTCATTTTTTGCCCATTAATTAAAAAATAACCATGAATAAATAATGTTTTTGGAAGTGGTAAGCCTAAACTCAAAAGCATCGCAGGCCAGATTGTAGTATGTACACGCAAAATATCTTTACTCATTAATTGCACTGTTGGTGGCCAAAAACTACATCTCCCATCCCCCTTTACAAGAGGAGTAAAACCATCCCATCCCAATCCTGTTAAATAATAAAGAAAAGCATCAGCCCAAACATATGTTGTATGCGATTTATCCCATGGAATTGATATACCCCAGCTTACATTTTTTCTTGAAAAAGAAACATCTTCCAATCCTTCTTTTTCATAAAAACTAACAATTTCATTTTTTTTATTTAATGGCAAAATTTGCAGTTCATCTTTTTTTATTAACTCTAATATTTTGTCCTGATATTTTGAAAGTTTAAAAGTATAACATTCTTCACTCATTTTTTCAGGAACAGTTTTGTGATCAGGACATATTCCATCAACTAAATCCCGCTCTTTTTTATATTGTTCACAACCACGACAATAAAGCCCTTCATATTTACTTAAATAAATATCGCCACTATCATACATAAATTGCAAAGCTTTTTGCACAGCTTTTATATGATTAACATCAGTAGTTCTTAAAAAATTATCATTAGAAATATTTAATTTTCTCCAAGCTTGTTGAAATTTATCTGCAATTTCATCTGTGTATTTTTGCGGTTCTAATCCCATTGCATTAGCCTTTTCTTCAATTTTCGCCCCATGCTCATCCGTTCCTGTTAAAAAGAAGGTTTTGTCTCCAATTAAGCGATGCCAACGCGCCAAAATATCCACCGCTACTGTAGCATAAGTATGGCCGATATGTGGAACATCATTAACATAATAAGCAGGCGATGTAATATAAAACTTTTCTTTCATAATTCGTAATTGATAATTGATTAATTACTCAATCTCTTCTTTTCTCTCCCGAATGTATTTAGTCCAATCCTCAGCAATTTCTACAAAAATCTTAAATGGTGCTTCAATAATAAAATCTAGAACAAAAACAAAAACATTAATATGTGAAAACTTTTCATTTAACCATTTACCAACAGCTATTACTGGCGTAAAGAAAAAATCAATAATCAAACTGAAAATATTTTCTTTTTTTTCAATCACAAGCATTTCTTTTGTCATTTTCTTTATTATAATACCAAAAAAACTTACCAATGTTACAAAGAAAAGAAAAATCAAAATACTTACGGGAGTAAAATTAATTTTATCCAAAAACCAAACTACTAACCCAAAAGTTAAAAAGAAAGTAATAGCATAAAGAATGCTAAAAATCATATTAGATCCTCTTCCACGCTTAACTGGTTGGCGTAATTCATAAGGTTCATGACGTTGCTTCTCTTTAAAAACAATCTCTTCTATGCCATCGACAATTCTCGCTGAATTTTTATCAGACGGCATACGTGTAAATAAAACTATCATTAATAATAATAACGGAGGAAAACAAACATTAATAACTAAAGAAGTATAATCAAGCGTTTCGCCGAACCAAGAAGCCATTGGAACTTCCAAAAGAACAACTAAAACCATTTTTGTTAAAAATATATAAATAATACTACGCACTGCCGCACGCTTTAGTCTTGCTGATGCTAACTGATAACGTTTATTACAAAATTTTTTAATTAGCCGCTTAAAAGCTATTGGATCTTCCCTTAATTCCTCATATACATTTACAGGATCATCTTCTATTACATCGTTTAAGACAGAATAAAAAACAGTATATTGATTAATAATTTTTGTTAATTGAATTATTAATGGATGATTAATTTGTTGATCAATAGATAAACGTAATTGATCCAAATTATTAACTACCTTTAAAATCTCATCATCTTTAGCAATAGACCAATTAGCAACAAAATACTTAAACAACTGATATTCCAACATATCACGATCAAACTTCAAATAAATTTTATGAATACCAATATATATCTGAATTTCTTTGTCTTTTTGATAAAGCTCAGGAAATTTAATATTTGTATTTAAAAGTTCATACGCATCACTAATTATTTTTTGAACAACTAAATTACTACTTAATTTTTCTTCAATCTCCGAAGCAGCCAATGCTAGAATCCACTTAACTGCTTTATCCTTTTTTCCACTGTCATTATTAAACTTTTGTAAACATATTTTTTTAAAATTAATATATTTACTAATAATAATTGCCACCTCATCAATTTTAGTTTCCTTTATGCTATTATTTGGCAAATAAGTAGCTCTAATAAGTTCTGTCAATAAATGCTTAGCAATTTCTTCAGGCTTTTGTTCTCTAATTGCTCCTTCAATAACTATGCATCGCTTAAGAATTCTTTGAATAGCATTTTTCCGCAACAAATGATCTTCTTTATAATCAACTGAATTACGAATCTTTTCATAGAAAAAAGCCATTTTAGAAATTATTTCAGAGACTTTAATTTTAGGCGTATCATCTTCATCATTAGTCTTATTTTTTCTTTTATAAATAATCTGAAATAACTTTTTTGCGCTATCTGTTACAGTAAGCAAGCTCGCTGTTTTCCTAGAAATTGTTGGATTATCAGACATGAGATTAATTTTTAAAAATTTAAGATATTGTTTTAAAATTTCTATTTTGGGTCTGTCGCCGAATACCGTATTCGGTATAAAATTCCAAATTTTTGTA
>JBBTVV010000078.1:0-2484 GCA_038063135.1 Patescibacteria group bacterium | reverse complement strand
AATTTTTGTAAATTTTGTTAAAAACTTTTTCGCTAATATAACCATATTCCCTCAAAACTTTTTAAAAAAATTTTCTAAAAATTTAGAATTTTCTACTCGAAAGAGTATTCGGCGACAGACCCAGAGTATAATTAAATTGGCGAAGCCAAATTAATTATTAAACAACTATATGAATTACAACCACTTCGACTAGGACATTATCACGTTGCCACGACAGACCAGTGCAAAAATTTGACAAATTTTTTAAAGTATGGTTATATACTTTATCAAGCATAGACCTACATCTTACCCTCAAGTGCAACACTTGTTCCTATATTGAATAGTCAGGTATTAACAGTAGGTTGAAATATTTGAATTAATTTTAAATTTGAAATTTAGATTTATTTGAAAATTTAGAGTTTGAAATTAAAATGTTCATTAAAAAATAATTATTTCATTTATTTTTGAGCCGAATAAAAGGGAGGTGAAAAAGGAAAAGAAAAAAATAGAAAAAATTTGGCTAAAAATAAAATGAAATATTAATATAGGGAAATTAATTGCTCATTTTTGTAATGAGCAAAAATTAGAGGAGGAAAAAAATGGGACAGGATTGGGATAGTTATGAAAAAGCAGCGGGAAAGGGACCGACGGCAATTGTCGTTAAGGTAATACTGGTAGCTTTTGTTTTGTCAGCATTGGTTGGAGTCATATGGTATGTTTTTGGTTGGTTCGGCGAAGCGGCGAGGACTACGCAAAAGGAGTTTGGAGCTAGTGCAATGCTCAAAAAGTATGAGTGGTTCAAGGATGCTGCCGCGCAGCTTGATAAGAAACAGGCGGACATCATGATCTATGATGGACGAATAACGGCGATGGATGAGACATATAAGGATCTTGTTCGTCAAAAATGGCCACGTGAAGACCGAGAACAATACAACCTTTGGTTGTCTGAAGTCGCTGGCGTTAAGGCGAGCTACAATGCGCTTGCTGCTGAATATAACGCGCAGATGGCCAAGTTTAACTGGCGATTCGCCAATGTTGGCAGCTTGCCAGATGGAGCTGAGAGACCATTGCCGAGAGAATTTAAAAAATATATCAACTAAGGAGGAATGCAAATGAAAAAAATTGTTTTGTTGATTGTGATTTTAGTAGTGGCTGGTTGTAGTGTCCAGCAAAACGAGCCTGAGTCAGCGTCAGGCGTAAAAAGGGTAAAGACAGCAGTTAAACTTCAGGTGAACGGTTTAACTGTTGAGCAAAAAAATGTCGAGAATCGTTTGGACGAAGATAACAAAATCGGTTCAATTAAACATTTTTACGTGATCTCCGCATACAGCGGACAAGTCATCATTTACTCGACAGTAAAGGGTAAAGTGACTAGTAGCGGCAAAAGATTGACTCCATACAGTGTGGAGTCAAATGGAGAAATAAGTGATGGCTTTTCACTTCGTATCGGCGAGTGGAAAGGGAATACGACGGAAGTTCTGCAGGATGACGGAACTTATGGGCATTCAGAGCCCTATCTCTATTGGTGGGATACCAGAGGCATTTATCACCAGCACTACGTTTCGGGTGGTCAGATTATTCATATGTCTAGCCAACCGTTGGTGGTAAAGGGGATTATTATTAATATGGAGGTGATGCAAAAACAAAAGGACTAAGCAGGCCTGACTTGCACATACTGCTTACCGCCAACATACTTTAATTATGAAGTTGGCGGTTTTTTTTGTTAGTTAGATTGGATTAATTGGCGACAGACCCATAATGTTTAATATGGTATAGATTGATATTCACATCATACCATATTAATAAATTGTGTCTTGTATTATATACAAGACACAATTTCTGCACGATAAATAAGTAAATAAAGTTTTTCTACTTATTTATTTATCAAAGATTATCATTTGTCTTGTCTCAGGGTCAAGATAGTCATCTCCTGATCTTTCTTTCCACGCACGAATTTCCTCTATCCCTTTTTCTACCGCAGGTCTTATTTCTTCTATTCCCTTAGCAAGTCTTTCATGGTCTTCTTTTGTAGTAGATAATCTTTTAAGCCATGCTTCTTCCATTTTTTCTGGATTTATTTCTTTTATCATTTTTTCACCTCCTTAAATTTAATTTTTAAAAAAATTACAAATGTATTAACATCTTACTCTAGTTTAACATTTTTGGCATTTTATGCCAATAATATTGCGTTAGATTCTTGAATCAAAGTTGTAGATAAAAAAAATGCAAAAATGGGCAAATATGAGCATTGTTTTTTATAGACATTTTAAAAAAATGCTAAAAAAAATAAAAACAATTCAAATTTATCTAAAAAATAAATACTAGAATTGGCAAAATGGTAAAAATTTTATTTATAAAAAAGTGTCAATTATGTTCATGGACTTGAACAAATCCAGCGATGAGATTTTCCCATTTTTACATATAATTCAATTTTTCCCCTTTCATAAAAGGGGTCTGTCGCCGAATACTCTTTCGAGTAGAAAATTCTAAATTTTTAGAAAATTT
>JBBTVV010000077.1:26702-29690 GCA_038063135.1 Patescibacteria group bacterium | reverse complement strand
ATTTACAAAAATTTGGAATTTTATACCGAATACGGTATTCGGCGACAGACCCATATTACAATTTTTTTTTCTTCTCTACTTGTACTAAAATATTATCATCAACCACTATTACATCTCGTCGTTTTATACTTCCTTCTAAAATTTTATTAGCAATTTCATTTTCAATTTTTTCCTGAATTAATCGCCTTAAAGGTCTAGCTCCGAATTTTGGATCAAAACCATCTTGAGCGATTTTTTTTACACCCTCTTCAGATACTTTAAATCCAAAACCTTTAGCTTCAAGCATTTTACCAACTTTAGCTAGCATTAATTTAGCAATTTGTCTAACAGCATCAATACTCAATGGCTTAAAAACAATGATGCCGTCAAAACGATTTATCAACTCTGGTCGTAAAACTTTATTCAAATATTCATTAATTAATTTCTGTTTTATTTCTTCCATCCCAACGCCAGCCATAATTTGATCTTGAATAAAAACAGCTCCAACGTTAGAAGTGGCGATAATAATACTATTTGTAAAATCAATTGTCCTCCCCTGTCCATCAGTTAAACGACCATCATCCATTACTTGCAAAAATAAATTAAGAATATCTGAATGAGCTTTCTCAAATTCATCTAAAAGCACTAAAGAAAATGGCATTTTACGTACAGCTTCTGTCAAATACCCAAGCACTCCATCAGAATTTCCAATCATTTTTTCAACACTATCTGGATGCTGATATTCACTCATATCCAATCTAATCATATATTCCTCATCTTTAAAATAAACTTCTGCGACTGTTTTGGCAAGTTCAGTTTTTCCAACACCTGTTGGTCCCATAAAAAGAAAATTAGCAATCGGTCTTTTAACATCTCTTAGACCTGCTCGAGCACGACGCAAACTAGCAGACACCATACTTACAGCTTCTACTTGATTAATCATTCGCTGATGAATTTTTTCTTCCAAATTTAATAATTCTTCACTCTCTGATTCAGTAATCTTTGCAACAGGAATTTTAGTTACTTCACTAACAACTTTAGCTACATCATTTTCAGTAACAAGACTATCAATTCCTTTAGTTTTTGCTACTCTAGTTGCAATTAATTCCAAAATATCAATAGCTTTAGCAGGCAAATATTTGTCATGAATATATTTATCAGTCAAATCTACTGCATTTGCAATTGAATTATAGGAAAAATAAACTTTATGTTTAGCTTCAAAAAAATTAATTTTACTTTCAACAATCTGAATGGCTTGATTTATTTCTGGCTCGCTAATAATAACTTTAGCTAAAACGTTTCCCAACGGCTTATTTTCTAAATATTTAACATAATTTTCATTAGTAGAGGCTGTTAAACAAATTAAATTTTTTCTTTCTATGGTATTAGCTAAAACTTCAGACAAATCAAAACTTTGATCTTCTCCAACAGTGATGCCCATTAAATTTTCAATATTATTAATATATAAAATAATATTACCGGCATGCGCAATTTCATCAAGAATAACCAAAAGTCTTTCTTCCGCTTTTTCAGGTGAAGCGCCACTTAGCAAACGAGGCAAATCTAATTCCATTAATCTTTTATCTTTAAGAATTTTAGGCACATTTTCTTCAACCATCAAACAAGCGACTTGTCCAATAATAGTATTTTTGCCAACACCAGTCTGTCCAACTAAAATAATACCGAATTGGTTACTTTCCAAATTTTGCCAAATTGCCTCAATCTCTTTTTCTCTACCAATACATAATTCTAAGCGACCCCATTTAGCTGATAATGTTAAATCAAAAGCAAAATGATTTAAAACAGGCGTAGCAACTGCCGTATAAGCACGATCCATACTACCAGATGGCTTAAATCTAGCTTTAGAACGATAAAGATGATAATTATCAACTAATTTTTCAGAAACAGCAAACCATTGAATAACATTATTTATTTTGTCGGAATCAATCTCTAAGTCATAAAGAATATCTGACAAGATTTTGTCTTTAGCCAAAATTGGCAAAATTAAATAAGCTGGCTTAACTTTTTTCTGTCCTAAATCTCTAGCCACCAAATAAGCAGAAATTAAAATTTCTTTAAGCTCATTACTCAAAATAGTCTTATCTTTATTAATTGGTAAAGAAGTTAATTGATTTTCAACTTTAGCCATTAATTCTGATAAATTTAAATTCAGACGAGAAAAAACAGCTAAAACATCATTATTTTTAAACAAACTAAAAAATAAATGTTTTGCGCATACTTGACCATTGCGCGCAACATCAGCCAATATATAGGCATTTTCTAAAACTTTAATAGTCTCAGAATCAAAACCAGAAGAAACTTCAACTTTATATTTTGCTTTAGTTTTACTTAATTGATGCCAATTATTTGGCATATCAGTTGCATCAATTTTTTCATTATATTTAGGCTTGCTAATTTTTTGTTTGGATACTCCTTCTTCACTAATTCTATAAATAAAAAACATATCAGCAATAACACTAATCCAAAATGTTAAAATTAACCAATGCTTAATTTGCCAAAAAGCAAAAGAAGCTAAATTATTTGAATTATTACTAATTAACCAAAACCACCAACCCAAGGCAATTAATCCTAAAACACCTAAAACAAACGCGATTAAATTTAAAATTAGATGTAAATTTTTTTTTAAATGTCTTAACTTAATCATTGCTCGCCCGAATACCAACCCCCAATAATAAAATTTTCCAAAATAAAAAACGCCCAAACCTAAACCTGCGCAATTAGAACACTTTAAGCCATTATTGTTAGCGCCTGTTCCTGCGCAAGACTGACAAGTAGTAAATTGTAAATCACTTTTTTCCGTCATTTATTAAAATTTTTAATTTTTCACCGTAAAGGGACAAGTAATTTTTAAATAATATTCAAATTTTTAATTTTAAAAATAAGCACTTAATACTTAATGCTTAGCTATAATTAAAACTAACTATAGTATTAAGTGCTCCAATCTTCATTCGCTTAATTTTTTTGCCCATCGCGATGGATCAATAAAGA
>JBBTVV010000077.1:0-26602 GCA_038063135.1 Patescibacteria group bacterium | reverse complement strand
TGCTCCAATCTTCATTCGCTTAATTTTTTTGCCCATCGCGATGGATCAATAAAGATCGCAGTACACTATTCGCTTAATTTTTTTTGCCCAGCGCGATGGATCAATAAAGACCACAGTACACTCTTTACAATAACATTGCGTTGATTCTTTCTCTGCCCAGAGATGTACAAACATTTTAATATATGTTTTACTAGCACAGCCGATACTACGACAACAGAACCCCTCCTCAAACTCTCCTTCTTCTAAAGAGACAATTGTGTTTATCATGTTCATAATTTTTGTCTCACCTCCTTTTTTTCTTTTTTAAAAAATACTATTTATAAAATTATATTGAAAAATAACTTTATAAATTACCAACAATGGCAATAATAGCCAGAAACAAATAATTACTACTACTAGAACCAACCAAAACAACATTACAAAACTTCGTATAATAATTTGAACTAATCTAACAAAAAAACTAATTAACATACCCTGCCAATCGTACTGACCATACATTGGTTTAAAAATATTTTTAATCCAAACAAATAAACCCAAAGATTTTTGTTTGTTAATCAAAAATTTTCCCAAAGACTTAAGAATATTATTTAATCCACGACTATACCACCAAACAGGAAAATACAAAATATCACGAATTATTTCCGCTAAAATTTTAGCGCTATAAAAACTCAAATTATTATTAATCATAATTGTCTGAATCACTAAAAAAATATTAAACACTGAACGGACACTAAATTATTCATGATAAATTTAATATAACATATTTTATCTATTGACAAAAGTTTTTTGACTATGTATTATTATTAATAATAATTATGAATAATAAAACGCCCAGACGGGGTGTTTTTTAATACAATAAATATGGACAAAATTATTAAATACATTCGATCCTCAATTGAGGAAATGAAAAAAGTTACTTGGCCAACAAAAAAAGAAGCTTACAACTATACAATATTAGTTATTTGTATCAGTATAGGGGTATCTATTTTTTTAAGCGCTTTAGATATTGGTTTTAATCAAGGAATTAAGTTTATTATAAAATAAACAATTGCAACTTTATAAACTTTTAACTTTAAACTTAGATATATGTCAATACAAACATTAAGTCAAGGACGACGTTGGTATGTTCTTCACACTTATTCTGGTTACGAAGAAAATGTCACACAAAATTTAAAGCAAAGAATTGAATCAATGGATATGGATGATAAAATTTTTAACATCCTTGTTCCAACAGAAAAAAAAATTAAAATTAAAAATGGAAAACGAAAAATTACTGAAGAAAAAATATTTCCAGGATATGTATTAGTAGAAATGATAGTTACTGATGATTCATGGTATGTTGTTAGAAATACTCCAAACGTTACAGGTTTTATTGGCGCAGGAACTACTCCAACCCCTGTTGACGAAAAAGAAATTAGCGATTTACAAAAACGAATGGGAGTAGAAGAACCAAAGTTTAAAATTGATATCTCAATTGGCTCAGTTGTTAAAATTATTGATGGACCATTTAAAAATCTTGAAGGCAAAGTTACAAACATAGATGAAGCAAAAGGTAAAATAAAAATCGCTGTCTCAATGTTTGGTCGTGAAACCCCAGTGGAACTAGACTTCTTACAAATTAAAAAAATATAAAAAATTATCTCGTTCCCTACTAATTGGGTGCTTCTACGAAATAATTTTATAATTATTAAAACTATGGCAATAAAAAAAATAACAACTAAAATTAAATTACAAATACCTGCGGGACAAGCAACTCCTGCTCCTCCAGTTGGACCAGCGTTAGGTCAACACGGATTAAGCATTCAAGAATTTTGCTCTAAATTTAACGATCTTACTCGCGACAAAATGGGAGATATTATTCCTGTAGAAATTTCTGTTTATGCTGATAGAACATTTACTTTTATTACTAAAAATCCACCTGCTTCAGAATTAATTAAAAAAGCTGCTAAAATAACAAAAGGTTCAGCTAAACCATTAACAGTAAAAGTTGGCACACTTACTGAAGCACAATTAAGAGAAGTTGCTCAAATAAAAATGTCAGACTTAAACGCTAATGATATAGAAGCAGCAATGAAAATAATTGCAGGTACTGCTAAACAAATGGGAGTAGAAATAAAAAACTAATTACGAGCCAATGTCAAAATTCAAATAAAAAAATCCAAAACATTTACATTTTACATTAATAACTAATTTGTGGGAGTTATGTAAATTATATAACGCTCGCACCACGAAAATCTATGAAAAAACAAACTGTTGAATTTGACAAAACAAAAACTTATCCAGTAGATGAAGCCGTTGAATTAATTCAAAAATTATCTAAAACTAAATTTGACTCTTCGGTAGAAGTCCATTTCAGATTAGGCATTGATAATAAAAAAGGCGAACAACAAATTAGAGCAACTGTTACTTTGCCTCATGGTACTGGTAAAACTATTAAAATTGCTGCATTTGTTGCTCCTGAACACGAAAAAGAAGCAAAAGAAGCTGGCGCTGATTATGTTGGTGGAGACGATCTAATCGCGGAAATTAAAAAAACAGAAAAAACCGATTTTCAAGTAGCTATCGCTGAGCCATCAATAATGAGAAATTTAGCTCAAATTGCTAAAATTTTAGGAACTCGCGGATTAATGCCTTCACCAAAAAATGATACTGTTACCACAAATCCTGTCAAAACAATTAGTGAATTAAAAAAAGGTAAAGTAAGTTTCAAAAATGATGATACAAGTAATATCCATGTTGCTATTGGCAAGATTTCTTTTGACAAACAACAATTAGTAGAAAATTTTCAGACACTCCTTCAAGCAATTAAAAAAGCGAAGCCAACAAGCTCAAAAGGAACTTATCTAAAAAATATTTCATTAAGCTCATCAATGGGCCCTGGAATAAAAATTGTTATCTAAATAACTTTAACTTAATTAATACTTTAACTTAATTAATTTTTAATAAATTAAATTTATGCCTGAATTATTTACGTTTATTCTTTTGATTCTTGTTTTCATTGTTTTTCCTGGCTTTAAGATTGTGCAACAATATGAAAAAGGCGTTGTGTTTTTCTTGGGTAAAATTGTTTCTGTTAAAAATCCTGGCTTAAATTGGATTATTCCTTATTTTCAATGGATGAAAACAATTGATTTTCGAACTATGACTATGCCTATTCCTCCACAAAAGATTATTACAAAAGATAATGTTTCTGTAGATATTTCAGCTGTTGCTTATTACAAAATTGTTGACGCAATAAAAAGTATTGTTGCGATTGAAAATGTCACCCAAGCTATTAATCAAATAGCGCAAACAACTATTAGAAATATTGTCGGTCGATTTCAACTTGATGAAGTTTTATCTGAACGTGATACAATTAATAAAGAAATCAGAACGGTTTTAGATACTCATACAGAGCCTTGGGGTGTAATAGTTGAATTAGTAGAAATAAAAGACATTGAATTACCAGAAAATATGCAACGCGCTATGGCTAAACAAGCTGAAGCTGAAAGAGAAAAACGCGCTAAAGTTATTGCTGCTGAAGGTGAATTATTAGCTTCTGAAAAATTAGGTCAAGCAGCAGATGTTATTGCTTCACATCCAATCGCTCTTCAATTAAGAAATCTACAAACATTAGCGGAAATTAGTATTGAAAAAAATTCTACAATTGTCTTCCCCGCTCAAATGATGAGCACAGTTGAAGATATTAAAAATTTCATAGGAAAAGAAATGTCAATAAAAAATTAATCAAAAACTATGTCTAATTGTAATTGTGAGCTAGAAAATAATTGCATAAGCTTAAAAAATCCTAAAACCAATCGTTTATCATGGGACGAAACTTTTATTAAACTAGCAATGTTGGTTGCCAAAAGAAGCGCTTGTAAATTTCACGAAACTGGCGTTGTATTTGTTGATAATAATCACCGTATAATTTCTATGGGCTATAATGGTCCTACTGAAGGAGACTATCATTGTCTTGATGTCGGTTGCGCTAAAGTTGATGGCAGTCCAATTACTAAAAAATTAGAACGTTGCCGTGGCGCTCATGCAGAAATGAATGGCATTGTTAATACCCAAGACACAACTCGTTTACGCGGAGCTACTATGTATGCTGTTATTTTACCATGCTATGATTGTATGAAAATTTTAAATAACGCTGGAATCAAAGAAATAGTTTATGTTCAAGAATACACCAGAATTAAAGACGGGGGCAAAAGCACAGAAAAAGAAAATGAAATTTGGGATTTAGCAGAAAAAAAAGGCATTAAAATAAGAAAATTCGAACCAAGAAAAAATCATTCATTATAATTACTAAAATTATATTATCATATGATCTTGGGTATACAAAAATTACACGAATTAGTAAAAAAGAATAAATTAGTTGAAAATCTCTGTAATCGAGAATTAAATAATCCCGAAGGCGCTGGATTTGATTTGCGTTTGGGCGAAGTTTATGAGCTTGAAGGCGCTGGATTTTTAGGCGTGGAAGAACGCGATACTCCAAAAATTAAATTAATTGGCAACTATGATCAAGCAAAATTAGAAACTGAAAATTTTTTTATTTTTAAACCTAGTAAATATTATTTAATTAAAACAATTGAAAAAGTTAATTTGCCAATTACTTTATCTGGCATAATCTGTCCACGAACAACAATGTTTCGCTCTGGATTAGGATTATTCAACGGAATAGTGCAACCCGGATACTCCGGAGAATTAACTTTTGGAATTTGCAATTTGGGTAAAAGCGATATTAAAATTTCATTTGGAGCGCGCGTCGCGCACATTACTTTTCATGAAATTTTAGGACAAGGTAATCAATATTTAGGTCAATGGCAAAACGGTCGCGTAGCAACGAACGAAAAAGAAACGCAGATATAAAAAAACTACTTTATAATTATGTCAAGCAATCAAGAATACCAATATTTAAACTTGCTTAAAGATATTAAAGAAAATGGTTCTAATAAAAAATTATTTTTTACTCAAGAAGTTTTACAGCAATACAAAGATAAAAACGAAGAACCGCCTTATATCAAATCTGTTTTTGGAAAACAGATTCGTTTTGATTTATCAAAAGGCTTTCCACTCTTAACTACAAAAAAAGTTTTTATCAGAGGAATAATTATTGAATTGCTTTGGTTCTTGCGTGGTGACACTAATATTAAGTTTTTAGTTGATAATAATGTTCATATTTGGGATGAGTGGGCTTATAAGAGATACAGAAAGGAAAATAACCCTCTTAATCCACCTTCACAAGGAGAAACGTTCAGTTCAAAAGAAGAATTGCTTAGTCAGGAAGAATTTATTGAAAAAATTAAAAATAAACCAGCTGATAGCGATTTTGTTAAAAAATGGGGTGATTTAATTTGCGTTTATGGACGTATGTGGCGCAAATGGCCTGCTTCAGATGGTCGCGAAATTGATCAACTTGGTTGGTGCATTCAAGGATTAAAAGAAAAACCTTTTAGAAAATCTTATGTTGTTTCAGCATGGAACCCTGATTTTATTTATGCAATGGCTTCATCAGGTAATGCCAATGAAGTTCCACCATTTTGCCATACTACATTTCAATTTCAAGTTACTGGCGATGGCACGCTTAATCTTGGTCTTTACCAAAGAAGCGCTGATGTATTTTTGGGCGTTCCTTTTAATATCGCTAGTTATGCGCTACTTCTTTTAATGGTAGCTCAAATTACAGGTTTAAAGCCTGGCGAATTTGTTCATACTTTTGGCGATGTACATATTTATTCAAATCATTTTGACGCAATAAACGAACAATTAAGTCGCGAGCCAAAACCTTTTCCAATAATGAAATTAAATCCAGAAATAAAAAATATTGATGATTTTAAATACGAAAATTTTATTTTAGAAAACTATGACCCACACCCTGCAATTAAAGCAGAGATTGCTAATATTGGAGGGTTTTAGGTGCTAGCTGGTTTTATCAAAACTTTAAATTTTTAACTTCCTATGGTTTCAATTATTTGCATTATTGCTAAAAATCGAGCAATTGGTTTTCAAAATAAATTGCTTTACAATATCCCTGAAGATATGAGACACTTTAAAAAGACTACTACTGGACATGTTGTAATTATGGGTAAAAATACTTTTCACTCAATAAATGACAATCCCCTACCCAATCGCATCAATATAATTATAACTAGAGATAAAAAAACACAAATTACCACGGCATACGACTGCAATTTTCCTTTGATAACAGAAAAAAAAGATTATTTAATTGCTAACTCAATTAAAGAATCAATTAAATTAGCCAAAAAACAACATAAAGGCGAAATCTTTTTTATCGGCGGTAGTCAAATATATGAACAAGCTATACCGTTTGTTAATAAATTATATTTAACAATAGTTGACGACAAACCAAAACAGGCTGATACTTTTTTCCCTGATTATAGTGAATTTAAAAAAATTGTTATTAAAAAAGAAAGTGAATTAAATGGTTTAAAGTTTAAATTTATAGAATTAGAAAGATAGCTATGTCTAAAAAAATCATAATCGGCTTAACTGGCGAAATCGCTTGTGGAAAAGGCGCTATTGTTAATTATTTAGTTAAAAAATATAATGCAAGTTCTTATCGTTACTCTACTGCTTTACGAGATATTTTAGATAGAGTTTATCAAGATCAAGCTAGACATAACATGGTAGCTGTTTCTGATTTTTTAAGAAAAAATTTTGGCGAAAATATTTTATCAAAAGTATTACATGAAGATATTAAAAAAGATAAAAACAAATTAATTATTTTTGATGCTGTACGTCGCATCCCAGAATTAAACTATTTTAAAAAAATATCTGACTATACTTTTATTTTAATTAGCATTTATAGCGATCCGCAAACCAGATATAAAAGATGTATAGAACGGAATGAAAATCAAGGTGATAATAAAAAAACTTTTGAACAATTTATATTAGACCAAAAAAGCGTTTCTGATTATGAAGTTCCGGAAGTAATGGAGCAATCTGATTTTAAAATAAATAATAACAATAAATTAGAAGATTTATATAAACAAGTTGATCAAATTATTTTAAAAATTTTATGAAATACGATGTCATTATCGGCATGGAAATACATGCCGAACTAAAGACTAAATCAAAAATGTTCTGTGAATGCAATAATGATTCAACAGGTAAACAACCAAATTCAACAGTCTGCCCTATTTGTATGGCGCATCCTGGAACTTTACCAATGCCAAATAAACAAGCGATTGAATGGACAATGTTAATTGGCTTAGCTTTGCATTGCAAGATTAATAAATTATCAAAATTTGATAGAAAAAATTATTTTTATCCAGATTTACCAAAAGGATACCAAATTTCACAATTTGATTTACCAATTGCTTACGATGGTTATTTAGAAGTGAATAATAAACAAATAAGAATTACTAGAATTCATTTAGAAGAAGATACCGGCAAATTACTTCATCCGAACAAAAAAAATTATTCTTTAGTTGATTATAATCGCGCTGGGACACCATTAATCGAATTAGTTACTGATCCTGTTATCCACGATGGACAAACTGCAAAAGAATTTTGTCAAGCTTATCAACAAATCTTGCGCTATTTAGAAATTTCCAATGCTGATATGGAAAAAGGCGAAATGCGTTGTGAGGCCAATGTAAGCGTGCAAGAAAAAGGCAAATGGCAATATCATAACAGAGAAATTAAGCCAATTGGAAATTATGTTTTAAATCCAAAAGTAGAGTTAAAAAATATCAATTCTTTCAGATATATGGAAAAAGCCATTAATTATGAAATTGATCGCCAAATCAAAGCTATTGAAAATTGGGAAAAATTAGTTCAAGAAACACGTGGCTGGAATAATGAAAAAGGGATAACATTTAGCCAGCGGGTTAAAGAAACTTCCGCTGATTACCGCTATTTTCCAGAACCAGACATCCCTCCACTACGAATAGACGACGATTGGCAAGAAGCTATAAAAAGAAAATTAATTGAATTACCACTAGAAAAAATCAAACGCTTTAAAGAGGAATATTTTTTTACTGACTATGAAGCAAAAATCTTAACTCAAGATAAAAATTTAGCAGACTATGTTGAAAATATTATTTCTGAACTACGCGCATGGATTGAATCAACAGGAGACAACTGGGATAGGCAAAATAAAAAATTAGCTAAAATTACAGCTAATTGGCTAATTAATGAACTATTTAAACATTTTAAAAATAATACATTAGATACTAATAATAACAAAATTACTGCTGAAAATTTTGCTGAATTTATATGTTTAGTTTATCAAAACAAAATTAATTCTTCAGCGGCCCAGACAGTCATGTCTGAAATGTATAAAAATGGCGGAGACCCAACGCAAATTATGGCTAATTTGGGACTGGAACAACTTGACGACACAGAAGCTTTAAAAAAAATTATTAAAGAAGTTATATCTAAAAATCAAAAGCAGGTTGAACAATATAAAAATGGCAAAAAAAATATCTTGCAATATTTTGTTGGTCAAATTATGGCAATAACAAAAGGCAAGGCTAATCCAAAATTACTAATTGAACTGCTAATTGATGTATTAAAAAAATAAACTTAAAAAAACAAAATAAATTAAGCTGGGTTTTAAAACCCAGCTTAATTTATTTGATTGTTTCTACTTTAGCTTTTTTCCAGTCTTCTATTGTTCAAAGTTTCTAATTTTACCACCGATAAAGACAGCCAAATACAAAACAGCTAAAAGAATAATAACTTAAAATAACTTATGTGCCATAAAATTAATAAATATTGTGTCTTTTATTTTAAAAACACTTTAATTAATTTTTTAGCTTCTATAATATTTTTTATCCAATTAATTTTTTTATTTTGTCGCTCCCAACGTCTAAACCAAGACAATTGATTATTAGCAAATTGATTAATTGCTATCGTTAATTTTTCTATCATTTCTTCGTAAGTTAATTTATTTTGAAGATATAGGCTAATAAATTTATACTCTAAACCAAAGGCTTTCATTTTTTTCCAACTTAGTCCTTTCTGATGAAGTTGTTTTACTTCATCAACCATTTTTTCTTTTTCTAATCTACTTATTATTCGCTCGTAGATTTTTTTTTGCAAAATTTGTTTATCTGGATTTAACCCAATGATTAAAGTCCTATATTTCTCTTCTGCTGTTTTACTTTTAAATTCTTTATCGCACAATAAAATTTCAACATAACGGATTAATCGTCTTTTATTATTCTTATCACTATTATTAATTTTTATCGCCATTTCAGGCGATAATTTTTTTATTTTAGCAAAAAGCTGATCAATAGTTAATTGCTCCAGTTCTTTTCTTAAATTTAAATCAGGCTTGCTGTCAGATAACTGAAAATTATCAACAACAGCTTGTAAATATAAACCACTTCCACCAACCAAAATCGGTAATTTTCCACGTTTTAAAATATCATCAATAGCTTCAAATGCTAGCTTTTGATATTTAGCTAAATTAAAATTTTGTTTAGGACTAACAACATCTATTAAATGATAAGGAATTACTTTTAACTTTTGACTTTTAATTTTTAACTTATAGTCTTTAAGATCTTTTCCTGTACCAATGTCCATTTCACGATAAACCTGGCGAGAATCAGCACTAACAATTTCGCCATTCAACTTTATTGCCAACTGTACGGCCAACTTAGTCTTTCCACTGACAGTCGGACCTAAAATTACTATAATTTTTTTATTTTCACTATTATGCATAATTAATTTATTTCGCCAATCAAATAAAAATCTTTTGCTCCTGTTATTTTTACTTCCACAAATTTCCCAACTAAATTCCTAATTTCTGATTCATAATTCATAATTCCTATTTTCACAACCTTTCCAGTAGCGGTTTTACCAAAAAACTCCCCTGTCTTTTTCTTGCCTTCTATTAAAACTTTAACAATTTTATTTATATATTTTTTATTATTAGCTAGAGCTGTTTTATTTAAAATATCTAATAACTTATTTTCTCTATCTTTTTTTTCTTCTTTAGAAACAGTATCTCCCAACTTAAACGTTGCTGTTTCTGGACGTGGGCTATAAAGAGAAATATAAGCCATATCAAATTTAATTTGCTTGAATAATTTTACAGTATTATTGAATTGTTTTTTTGTTTCATTAGGAAAACCAACAATAACGTCAGTAGTAATACTTGCGTCAGGCATTACTTTTCTAATTTTTTCTATTAAATTAATATAATGTTCAACTGAATATTTACGATTCATAACTTCTAGCACCTTATCGTCTCCCGCTTGAACTGGCAAATGAATATGCTTGCAAACTTTTTCACAATTAGCAATAGTTTTGATTAATTTATCGCTCATATCCTTAGGATGACTAGTTAAAAATCTAATCCAAAAATCCCCATCAATATCATTAATCATCTTTAATAGATCATAAAATTTTATAATTTCCTCAGGCTTTTGACTTACTTCATAACTATTAACATTCTGCGCAATTAAAATTATTTCTTTATAACCTTTATTAACTAAATTTTCAACCTCTTTTAATATTTCCTCTACTGATCGATAAACTTCTCTACCTCGAGCATAAGGCACGACGCAATAAGAACAAAAATTATTGCAACCATTCCCAATCGGCACAAACGCGGAAAATTTTGATTCATATTTTGGCTGTACATCTAGATAATTATTATTTTCACATTTTATATTTTTTGTATTTGTTTGAAAATTATAATTTGAAAATTGAAAATTGAAAATTTCTGATACGAACAGCCATTCATCAATAAATTTTTCAAGTCGTTTTTTAGTGTCTTTACGATAAATTAAACAACCAGTAATTATAATAAAACATTTTGGATTATTTTTTCTAATATCCATCGCTAATCCCAAAAGCCGATTTTCAGCTGTTTGTCTAACTCCGCAAGTATTAATCACAACTAAATCAGTCTGATATTTATTATCAGACCGATTATAGTCATTTTTTTCCAACATTCCTGCTATTCTTTCACTATCACTTTTATTCATCTGGCAACCAATTGTAATGATATGATAAGTTTTCATAATTATAAACCAAACCCTTTAAGTAATTCTTTCTGCTTACGATTTAAATTAATTGGTGTTTTAACTATAACTTCAACCAAATGATCTCCTCTACCATGGCTATTTAAATGTGAGACTCCTTTACCACGCAAAATAAAAATTTTACCTGTCTGCGTGCCTTCTGGAATTTTTAAATCAACAACCCCATCAACAGTCGCAACTTCAATTTTACCACCAAGAGCTGCTTGAGAAAAACTTATTTTTACTTGAGATTTTATATTAACACCATCACGCTCAAAACGACGATCAGGATTAACTCTAATTTTTAAATACAAATCACCTGGTTGTCCATTTTTTGCTCCTGCCTCACCATTACCAGACAATCTAATTGTCTCATTATTATTTATACCTGCTGGAATTTTAACTTTAAAATTAACTAGCTCATTAACAATTCCAATACCATGACAAGCTGTACATTTTTCTTTGAATGTTTTTCCTTCGCCACCGCAATCACTGCAAGTCGTTTGAACTTGCATATTTCCAAAAATTGTCCTCTGAACTTTAATAATATGTCCGCTACCATTACAAGTTTTGCAAGTAATAACCGCTGTACCAGGCTCCATTCCTTCACCTTTACATCTTGCGCATTTAATTGTTTTTTTCAAACTAATTTCTTTTTCAACGCCAAAAACAGCCTCAATAAAATCAATAGACAAAACTACTTGAATATCACGACCACGACTAGCTCTTCCGCCACGTTGTCCTCCTCCGCCTCTATTAGAAAAACCAAAAGAATCGCCAAAATCACTAAGAATATCTCCTAAATCATCCATATTAATATTAAATCCGCCATTAAATCCACTAAACCCTTCAAAACCAGAACTACCACTAGGTTGAGAATATTGGCCAAAATCCGAACCAAACTGATCATATTGAGCTCGTTTTTTTGGATCGCTAAGAGTCTGATAGGCTTCATTTATTTCTTTAAATTTAGCTTCATCTCCACTTTTTTTATCAGGATGATGTTGATGCGCTAATTTACGAAAACCTTTTTTAATATCCTCTTGATTAGCATTCTTTTCAACTCCAAGTATTTTATAATAATCTTTAGACATATTAATTAATCAATTAATAAATTAACCATTACGAATTACGAATTTTATCTTTAGTCGTTTTCTGTATTTTACCAATTATTTTACATATTTCTTCGCATTCCTTTAAAATTGATTTATTTCTTTTCAGTAAATTCCCCTTCAATTGGCCCCTCTTCTTTTTTCTTTTCATCTCCTGTTTGCTCGTTGATTGGATTTTCTGCTGTAGGATTAGCTGATGCTTGTTGATACATAGCTGCGCCAATTTTTTGCGCGATAACATTTAATTCTTCTAATTTCTTTTTTATCTCTTCCTCTTGATCGCTATCTTTTACTTTTTTCAAAGCTTCAACTTTATCTTCAAGCTCTTTTTTGTCTTCATCCTTTATTTTATCTCCAGAATCTTTGATTAATTTTTCTGACTGAAAAATAACAGCTTCGGCTTGATTTTTAATTTCTATTTGTTCTCTTTTTTTCTTATCTTCATCAGCATGCAATTCAGCTTCTTTTTTCATTTTTTCAACTTCTTCTTTACTTAAACCTGAAGAAGCTGTAATCGTAATTTGTTGCTCTATATTTGTTGCTCTATCTTTAGCTTTAACATTGACAATACCATTTGCATCAATATCAAAACTTACTTCAACCTGCGGAACGCCACGAGGAGCAGATGGAATACCATTTAAAATAAACCTTCCTAAGGATTTATTGTCAGATGCCATTGGACGTTCACCTTGCAAAACATGAATTTCTACGCTGGTCTGACCATCGGCTGCTGTTGAAAAAACTTGCGATTTTGAAGTTGGAATAGTTGTGTTTCTTTCGATTAACGCGGTTGATACACCACCTAAAGTTTCAATACCTAAAGTTAAAGGAATAACATCAAGCAATAATACATCTTTAACATCACCTTGCAAAACGCCTGCTTGCACAGCAGCGCCCAAAGCAACTACTTCATCTGGATTAACAGTTAAATTAGGATCTTTTCCAAAAAACTCTTTAACTTTTTTCTGCACCAAAGGCATACGAGTCATACCACCAACTAAAATCACTTCTTGAATATCTTTAATAGTAAAGCCAGCATCTTTTAAAGCTGCTTGACAAGGCGCGATAGTTTTTTCGACTAAATCGCCGACTAATTCTTCTAATTTAGCGCGCGATATTTTCATAACCAAATGTTTTGGTCCATTAACGTCAGTAGTTATAAACGGTTGATTAATTTCTGTCTCCATCGTTGTTGATAATTCTATTTTTGCTTTTTCTGCTGATTCTTTAATTCTTTGCAAAGCCAAAGTATCTTTAGATAAATCAATGCCCTGATCTTTTTTAAATTCCTCTATTATCCAATGAATTAAACGTTGATCAAAATCTTCACCACCCAAATGAGTATCACCATTTGTAGATTTTACCTCAACAGTATCAGCGCTTACGTCAAGAATTGAAATATCAAAAGTACCTCCGCCTAAATCATAAACAGCTATTTGTTCACCTTTCTTTTTCTCAAAACCATAAGCTAATGCAGCTGCAGTTGGTTCATTAATAATACGTTTAACATCTAATCCAGCAATTTTTCCAGCATCTTTTGTTGCCTGACGTTGAGCATCATCAAAATAAGCAGGAACAGTAATAATTGCTTCAGTTATTTTCTCACCTAATTTTGCTTCAGCATCAGCTTTTAATTTTGACAAAATCATTGCTGAGATTTCCTGCGGAGTGTATTCGTTGTTAGACATTTTTATTTTAACTCCCTCATTTGCCTTAACAATTTTATAAGGAGATATTTTAATATCACGTTGAACTTCGTCATCTTCAAAACGTCTACCGATTAATCGTTTAATCGCGTAAACAGTATTTTCTGGATTAGTAACTGCTTGTCTTTTCGCAGTTAATCCAACTAATCTTTCACCATTTTTAGAAATTGCAACAATAGAAGGCGTTGTTCTATTACCTTCTGCATTTTCTAAAATTTTTGGCTGTCCACCTTCAATAATAGCCATCGCCGAATTAGTAGTACCCAAATCAATTCCCAAAATTTTACTCATATTTTTTTTAATTAATTTATTAGTTTATTATTTTATTAAAATTAATTTTGTAATTTTGTAATTTTTAAATAACTTTTAACTTTTAACTTTAAAAGTTATCAGCTATTTTTTTATATTAATTTTTATCATCTTTGATTTGACTTCTAACGATTTTGGAGCAATAATTTTCAAAATTCCATTTATCGCTTCAGCGCTAGCTTTTTCACTAATTACATGTGAAGGTAAAGGTACACTACGATAAAAACTTCCACGTTTAATCTCTTTACGATAATAATTTTTATCCTCAACTTCGCTTTTTTTTTCGCTCTCGCCTTTAATTATTAAAACATCATTTTCAATTGAAATATTAACTTTTTCTGGATCAATTCCTGCGAGTTGAGTTTCAATATATACATTATTTTTATCTTGATAAACATCAACAGCTGGGACATAGCTAGAAAGGTCGTTCCTATTTAAAGTAAAATTTTCAAACATTTTATCAACATCTTCAAATGATTCAAGAAATGGAGACCATTTTATAATTGACATAAGTTTAATATTCTACACATTAATTTAATGCGCCAAATTAATCATAGAAATAAATTTAATTATTATTTAAACTTTATTTAATTTTATAATTTTTAATTTTTTCCAGCATATTGCGAAATTAATATCTTAATAGGTCTGTCGCCGAATACCATATTCGGCATAAAATTCCAAATTTTTGTAAATTTTGTTAAAAACTTTTTCACTAATATAACCATATTCCCTCAAAACTTTTTAAAAAAATTTCCTAAAAATTTGAAATTTTCTACTCGAAAGAGTATTCGGCGACAGACCCTTAATTCCTAATTCTTACTTCTAAAAACCACTACTTTTGCTGGAACAATCACTTTACCATTTAATTTATAACCTGACTTTACTTCTTTAGCAACTAAACCATCTTCTTTTTTATTATCAGTTTCTTTATTATCAATTGCTTCCATTAAATGATGATCAAATTTTTCTTTTTTTGTTTTTATTTCCTCAATGCCTAAATTTTTTAAAACATCACTAAATTGCTTAATAATATATTCAATGCCAACAACCCATCCATTTTTTTTAGACTCTTCGTCAATATATTGGATTGAAGTTTTTAAATTATCATAAACTGGTAAAATTTCATAAAGCAACTGTTCGTTTGCAAATCTAGCAAAATCCATTTTATCTTTAGCTACTTGTTTTAACAAATTTTGATAATCAGCCAAAGCACGTTTGTATTTATCTTCACAGCTATTTAATTTATTATCAATATGTTCAGGATAAAATTTCACATTTTCCTGATTTTTTTCTTCTTCGCGAATAAACTTAAATCTAGGTTTTTTCTTACCATCAACTTCAACTTGACTAAAAAACATATCTATTGGTCTAACCCAAATTTGCTCATCACAAAGAGATTGATAAACTACCATTTTTTGCTTAGATTCAGAATTTTTTGCAATAAATAATACTTTATAATCTTTATTTTTATAATGTCTATAAATACCTAACTTTAAATCATTTGTCATAATATTATTTTTCTATTATTTTATTATTTATAAATTTTATTAAAGCTAAATTTTTTTCATAATCCATTCTCATCGGACCTAAAATACCAAATAAACCAATATTATCTTTAAACTTATATTTAGCTAAAATAGTACCGCAAAAATCTCCAAAAGGATTTGTTGATCCAAGAAAAATTTGTGGCCCATTTTTTAACTTATTAAAAATATCATTAATTATCTCATCAACCCGATCAATAATCTGAGAAATATCATAAATTAATTCAGTTTGACAAAATTCAGGTTGAGATAATAAATTAGAAATACCTGTATAATATAGATTATTCTGATGAAAAGCCCAAAACACTGCATTATTAGAAATTTTAGCAAGCTCTTTAGCAACTTGTTTAAAATTTAATTCATCTTTATTTTTTAATAATTTAGAAAAAATTTTATTTTCTGTTGCTCCTATTTTTTTTTCTTCTAAATTTTCCAAATAAAAATTATATGCTTTTTCAGTAGGAATGCGACCAGATGAAGTATACGGTTGTGCAATGTATCCAGTCTTCTCCAGCTCAACCATTTCATTTCTAACAGTAGCTGGAGAAATATCTAATTTATATTTATCAACCAAAACCTCTGATCCAATCGGCGCGCCAGTTTTAATATACTCTTTTAAAATAATCTTTAAAATTAAAATTGTCCTTTCATTCATAAAAAAATTCTTACATTTTCAATCATATACTATTTAGCACTCTCTTGTCAAGAGTGCTAAATATAATTGAAGAGTCTGTCGCAGAATACAGTATTCGGTATTCTCGCTTTCAAAAAAGTATTCGGCAATAGATCCTTAAAACTCAATATATTATCCCTGATAAAAAGCTTTATATCCTAAATAGGCGCAATAAATATCAGCTTTTGAAACAATTTCTAATGGCGCGTGCGTATTAAATAATGCGACACCGGCATCAATAACATCAATATTACGATTAGCTAAATATTTAGCAATAGTTCCGCCACGACCTTGATCAACTTTACCTATTCCGCCAGAAAATTGATAAATAATATTTTTATCTTGCTTAAAAGCCTTTCTTAATTCAGATATAAATTGAGCTGAGGCTTCTGAAGCTTCATATTTACCGCCATGTCCAGTATATTTTTCAATGGCCAAACCAAAACCCATTCTACAAGCATTTCGTAAATCATAAACGTCTTTATAATCAGGATCAACCGCTACTGTTGTATCAGCTGAAATCGCTTGGCTAATATTATATGAATGATAAACTTCTTCTAAGCCACCTTTATTTTGACTTAACTTTAAAATATCAAGAATAAAACTTTCAAAAAATAATGACTGGGTGCTAGTATTTCCATCTGAACCTATTTCTTCTCTGTCTGTCCAAACACAAACTTGAGTTTGATCAATTATTTTGGCATCTAAAAAACTCATCAACGATGAATAAGCGCAAGCCTTATCATCCTGACCATAAGCAGAAATCAAACTTCTATCAAAACCTAGATCTCTAGCTTTTTCACTCGGCACGACTTGTATTTCAGCGCTAGCCAAATCATCTTCTTTAATGCCATATTTATTAAAAAGATATTCCAATATTGCCAGCTTAACTTTCTCTTTAATTTTTTTGTCATCAACAGGTAAAGAACCTAATAACAAATTTAATTCCTCTCCATTAATTTTATGATATTCAGCTTTACCGCCAGAATCAATTGACCGATCTAAATGTGGCAATAAATCAGTAATCATAAAAATTGGTTCATCAGATTTTTCCCCAATTTTTATATTTATTTTTTTTCCACTTTCTAAATAAACAACTCCATGCAAAGCCAAAGAAATAGTTGGCCATTGATATTTTTTAATACCACCATAATAATGAGTTTTAGCAAAAGCTAAATTTTCATCTTCATAAAATGGATTTATTTTAAAATCTAAATGCGGCGAATCAATATGCGACATAACTATCTTCATTCCCTGACTTAATCCACTTTTACCAATTTTAGCTAAAAATAGACTCTTGTCACGATTAATGGCGTAAATTTTATCGCCAGTAGAAAGTAATTTTACTTTAACAATATTTTTAAAACCACGGTCTTCGGCTAATTTAATTCCCTCTTCCACTGCTTCTCTTTCTGTTTTAACTTCACTCGCAAAACTTTTATAACCTTCGGCAAAATCAAAAGCGTCTTTTTTAATTTTATCATCCCAAATCTCCCAACAACTTTTTTTCTCAAGCTTTAATTGTTTTTCTAATTTTTGATAATCAATTTTTTCCATAAGTTTTAAATTTATTAATTTAAATTAATAATTACCAACTGCCGCTAGAACCGCCTCCGCCAGAGCCTCCTCCGCCAAAACCTCCAAATCCGCCTCCTCCTCCGCCTCCGCCAAAGCCTCCTCCACCAAACCACCATGGCCAGATTGCTGTTATTTTACTTTTTTGATAATTTTTAGAAACAATATAATCAAACAATAAACCGATCGGGACTAAAATAACAATAGAAACTATACCAAAATACAAAAAACCCTTAAATAACCCTATAATTACCCCAACAACAAAGCCAATTATTCCACCTAACCACCAAGATTTACTTCTACCCAAGATGCTTGATAACCATATAAAACCAAAAACAACCACATAAAAAATAAATTCAAAATTATGTGTTGTTTTTTTTGACTGCTTGCTACTAGGAATATATTCACCTTTAGTTGCTCCTATAATTTTATCAACTGCGCCATTAATTCCTAAATAATAATCATTAGACTTAAAAGCTGGCTTCATGACCTGATTAATAATCCAGTAACTTTGCGCGTCAGTCAAAGACCCTTCTAGTCCATAACCAACTTCAATGCGCATTTGCCTATCATCAATCGCTACAAAAATTAAAACTCCATTATCTTTGCCTTTTTTACCAATCCCTAAATCCTTAAATAATTGAACAGCAAAATTTTCAACAGTATCATCTTTTAAACTTTTAATAATAACGACGGAAATCTCATTGCTACTATTTTTAGCAGATTCACTTAATTTAATTTCTAAATTTTGTCGTTGCTCATTAGTTAAAACATTAGCAAAATCATTAACAAAACCTGTCGGCTTGCCTAAACTATAATAAGCAAAACATGGCCAAGCAACTAGTAGTAATAATAAAATACAACTTGCTTGTTTAATCAATCTAGTCATAAATTCCAAATTTTTAATTAATTCATTCCCATTTAGAATTTTACAGCAGGCGCAATCTCCGAACCTGCAACTGACTGGATGTATTTTTTCTCACTAAAACCAAACAAAGAAGCAAAAAAATTAGCAGGAAAACGTTTAATCATCGCATTAAAATCTCTAGCTAAATCATTAAATCTTTTACGTTCAACACTTACACGATTTTCAGTACCTTCTAATTGCGCCATTAATGTTTGTGTTGTTTCAATAGACTTAAGTTGAGGATAATTTTCCATAACTACTAACAATCTAGCAAAAGCGCTTTCAACTCCACCAACAGCTTCAGCCTTAGCGTCAGCTGTTTTAGCTCCAGCATAACGAGTTCTTGCTTCAGCTAAATCACCAAAAACTTTTTGTTCTTGTTGCATCGCTCCTTTAACAGTCTCAACTAAATTAGGGATTAAATCAAAACGTCTCTGAAATTGAGTTTCAACTTGTGCCCATTGACCATTAACAGCTTCATTAGCTGTAATAATTTTATTATAAATACCCCAACCATAAAAAACTACAGCTACGACCACAATTGCAATCGCAGCCAAAATGATAATTAACGTTTTTTTCATAAATTTTTTTGCCAATTTTAATGGCTAATTAATTAATAATTTAATAAATTATCACCAAACACCATATTCAGCGACAGACCCTTTATATATTTTTTTTCGCAAAATAATTATCCTTTGTTCCTCTAAAGGCGTAATTTCTCTTTGTCTAACGTGTTTTGGGGCTTTAGACTTATCTTGCAAGAGATGCAGAACATGTAGATTATTTTCGTCAAATATCTTAAATCATTTATAAAATGTTTTTCTATTTATGCCAAAATGACGGGAGATTGTTGAGACATTTTTTGCAGACACTTTAATCACAAATTCATTTCTCATGACAGTTCCTCCTCTCTTTCAATGAGCTATTTGATAGCGATAACTTATAATAAATAATGTTTTTTGTCAAAATTAAATCAAATTAACCTCAATCTTTTGTCCTCTTGCTTTAGTGGTGTAATAACCAGTCAATAATGCTGTTGTTTTTAATATTTCTTCAAAACTTTTTTCTTCATCAAGCTTTAGCTTGCTTATATCAATCTCTTTTGGAACATCTATTCCTTGTATTCTATTAATAGCTTCTAATTTGCAATCTTTTACTCTAACTAAACTTATCGGACCAGCAAAGTCTACTAATTCAATAACAACATCATTAATTTGTTGTAATTTTAATAAATTTTCATTATCTTTTTCATTTCTGCCGATAATTATTAAAATCTTTTTTTTATTTTTAATATTACACCAAAAATTTCTCCCATTTTTTAATAATTCAATATCATTTTTATCACAATCTTGCCAATATTCAAACATTTTAAATAGCTTCTCACCAAAAATAGATTCAGTTAATAAACATCCTCCGCCTGGACTTACATATTCTTTTATGCCATACTTTTTCACTAACTCAAATTGCCTACACCGCGATCTTCCGCTAATATCCAATAATTTTTCTCTATTTATTTTACCAAGTTTTTCAAACTCGCTTTCATCTAATAACTTTGCTGACATTGGTCTGATTAATTTTCCTGTTAATCCTGCAATTTTTTCTACTATTTTTAAAGCATCTTTATTTTGAGACATTGGCCTCTGTCCTAACACTTCGCCTGTTGCAACAAAATCAAACAAATCTTTTTTCATTATCTCGCCAGCTTTTTTCAACATCATGCCATGACAATCAATACAAGGATTTGCATTTTTCCCATAACCATACATTGGATTTTTTACCATTTTTAAATGTTCATCAGAAAAGTCAACTTCTATTAATTTTATACCCAATTGTTCAGCTGTTTTTTTAGCTTTTTCTGTGCTAAAAAAACAACTTTTAAAACTTACCCCAACCACTTCAATCCCCTGCTCCATTAAAACTCTAGCAGCCAACATTGAATCTAATCCTCCTGATAATAATACTAAAGCCTTCATAATAAAATTTAAACACCACCCGCTAATTCAAAGACAGCGCTAAAATAAAAAATTATTTATGAAAAAGCCCTAACGCAACTTCTTCTCCATTTATTTTAATCTTTTCACTATTTACTTCGCATTCAATTATTTCTTCACTTAAAATATCTTTTTTTATTTCTTTGCCAAATTCACTAAAAGTTTTTTTAATCAAATCGCTTTCACTTTGCCAACTTAAAATTATACTATCTTTAATTGTAAGTCCTGCCTGCTTACGCATCATATTCACCTGCCTGACTATCTCGCGCTTTAACCCCTCTAGCTTTAATTCATCAGTAATTGTAATATCTAATTCTACTTCAATCTCTCCTTTGTTCTCATAAAACACAATCTCTTTTACATTTAGCTCATCTTGAATTAATTGCAGATATTCATCGCCAACTTTTAACTTCTGACTTTTAACTTTTAACTTATTTAGCATCTGTCTAATTTTAATTCCAGCTTCATCACGCTTTGCTAATCCCAATTCAACAATTTTTCTAACAATTTGCATTTCTTCTAAAATTTGTAATTTGTAATTTGTAATTTGTAATTGCTCTGGCCATTCTTCTAAATGAACGCTTTTATTCTCATCAGTAAAATTATATCCAGAAACTTTTTGCCAAATCTGTTCAGCAATAAATGGAGCAAAAGGCGCCATTACTTTTGATAATTGCGATAAAACATAATGAGTTGTTGTAAGTGCTGATTGTTTGTCTTTTTCATATTCGCCTTTAAAACGATCGCGCGAACGTCTCAAATACCAAGTTGATAAATCGTCAATAAATTCACTAATTGGTCGCGATGCTTCAGGTAAATTATATTTTTCCAAATTTTCAGTTACTTTTTCAATTAATTGATTAAGTTTAATTAGAATCCATTGATCAAGAATATTTTTTATATTATTTAACGTAGCTTCTTCTTTTAGGTCGCGCGCAAATAATTCATAAAATTTAACCACATTCCAAATAATTATTACATTTTTTCTTAGCGCATCTTGAATTTCAATTTCAGATAAACTGGTATCGTTGCCAAGCATAATTTGACTATTCATAAAATACATACGCAATGCATCGCTACCATACTTTTCTAAAGTTGCGCGCGGATCTGGATAATTGCCAAATGACTTACTCATTTTTCGTCCATCAGTACCTGCTAAAACTCCACTTACTATAACGTTTTTAAAAGAAATTGAATCAAATAAAGCATTTGATAAGACATGCAGATAATAGAACCAACCCCTCAGTTGTCCTGTATATTCTATAATAAAATCAGCCGGAAATAGATTTTTAAAATCCTTTTGTTTTTCAAATGGATAATGAAATTGAGCAAAAGGCATAGCTCCAGATTCAAACCAGCAATCAAATACTTCCTTGACTCTTTCCATTGTATTTCCGCAATTACATTTAAATTTGTGTTCATCTATATTTGGTCTATGCAAATCTGTTATTCTCTTATTACTTAATTCTTCAATTTCCTTAATTGATCCCAAAACTTTTATTTTATTACAATTAGAACATCTCCATACTGGAATAGGAGATCCCCAATAACGGGATCGAGAAAGACACCAATCTGGAGCGCTTTCAATATTATTTTTAAATCGTCCTTCTTTAAAATATTTCGGCACCCAATTTATTTCTTCATTGGTTTTCAGCATTCTTTCTTTAATTTTTTGTATATTCAAATACCAAGCCTTTTGAGTTTTATAAATTAACGGCGTATTACAACGATAACAAAAAGGATAAGAATGAGTATAGTCAGAAATTGAAAAAATAATATTTTCTTTTTCTAAATCAAGCAAAACATCTCTATTAGCTTTTTTAAAATAATATCCATTCCATTTTTCCATTACTTCTGAATAAATTCCATTTTCATCCATTAAATCAATCATTGGCAGGTCAACTTTTTTTCCAAGCTCAAAATCATCTTCACCAAAATTTGGCGCAATATGAACAACGCCAGTTCCATCTTCAGTTGTCACGAAATCACCATGATAAATTTTATAAACTTTTTTTGATTTTATTATTTCATTATTATTAATTTTATATATTGGTTCATATTGTAAATTAATTAGTTTTTCTCCTTTAAATTCTTCAACTATTTTATAATTTTTATCTTTTAAAATATCCTTTATTCTTTCTTCCGCTAAAATATAAAAATTATTTTTTTCTAATTCATTATTTATAATTTGTAGTTTTATATAATTTATATCTTTATTAATTGCTAAAGCTAAATTTCCAGGCAAAGTCCATGGTGTAGTTGTCCATGCTAATATGTATGTATTGTTTTCTATTTTATTATTAATAATTTTAAATTTAACTGTCGCTGTTTTGTCTGTAACGTCTTTATATGAACCAGCGTCCATTGTAATTTCAAATTTTGATAACGGAGTAGCGCAACGTGGACAATGCAAACTAGTGCGATAACCCTCATAAATAAAGCCTTCATCATATAATTTTTTAAAAGACCAAATAACACTTTCCATGAATTTTAAATCCATGGTTCTATAAGCATTTTTCATATCAACCCAGCGACCAATTCTATTTATATACCACTCCCATTGTTTAGACCCTTTGTTAACATATAATCGGCAAGCGTCAATAAATTTATCAACCCCCAATTCCTCAATGTCTTTTTTATTTTTTAATCCAAGCTCTTCTTCAACTTTATTTTCAGCTGGCAAACCATGACAATCCCAACCCCAAGTACGTTTTACTCTATATCCTTTCATCGTCCAATATCTTGGAATTACATCTTTTGCAATGCTTGGAAGCAAAGTAGCGTAATGAGGCAACCCAGTAATAAATGGGGGTCCGTCGTTAAAAATATAATTTCCTTTTGGCGCCTCTTTTTCTATTGATTTTTTAAAAATTTCATTTTTATCCCAAAAATTCAAAACGTCCTCTTCCATAACTGAAAAAGGATTATTACTAGCTTGATTATTTCCTAATTTTTCTTTATGCATAATAAAAAATTACTAATTTGGTCTGTCGCCGAATACCGTATTCGGCGACAGACACTTAATCTCTTAATTAAATTTCAAAATTTCTTTAAATATTTTTTTATCTTTATATGGACCAATAATTGCTAAATTCAATTTGTTATCAATAAAAATTTCTTGAGCAACTTTCATTATTTCTTCAGCGCTTACTTTATTAATTTTTTGATAATAATCATTAGGCGATAAAATCTTTTTACTAACTTTCTGTTGTTTAAAAGTAATGGCCTGCTGAGCATACCAGCTAGCGATGCTATCTGATTCTTCAAGTTGCAAAGCTGTTCTACCAATAATACATTGCTTAATTCTTTTTAGCTCATCTTCAGCAACAAGATTAGTTAATAATTTTTGATATTCAACTAAAATTATTTTAATAGCTGTTTCTACTTTAGTTAATGGCACGCCAGCGTTTGTTGTTAAATAACCGCTATCTGTATAGGATTCACTTTGCGTCTTAACATAATAAGCCAATCCTTGCCTTTCGCGCAATTCAATAAACAATCTAGAACTCATAGTTCCTCCCAAAAGAATTGCTAATATTTTTGAAGCCATTTCCAATGAATGTCCAGAAGGATATGTATGCACACCCAGTGATAAATGAGCTTGATCGGTTTTCTTAAAAAACAATTTAATTGCTGGATGTTTTTGTTGATCAACTACAATATCACAATCTTTTACTTGCCCTTTAGTCATTTTTTGAAAAAACTTTTCAGTTAACACGATGGAATTATTTGGAATTTTTCCAGACAAACAAACAACTGTATTGCTTGACTTATATTGAGAATGAAAATAATCAACAAAATCACTTCTATTAAATCCTTTAATATTTTCCTTGCTACCGATAGTAGTCCAACCTATTGGCGTATCACCATAAAAACACTGTTCAAATAAATCATCAATATGAATTAAGGGATTATCAAAATACATATTTACCTCTTCAATAATCACTCCTTTTTCTCGTTCAATTTCTTGGCTAGACAACAAAGGATTAAGAATAATATCACTTAATACATCCATTGCTGATTCTAATTGACTAGCTTCAACTTTTATCCAAAAACCAGTTATTTCCTTGCCAGTAAAAGCATTATATTCACCACCAATGCCATCCAATTCTCCAGCAATAGCCAATGTATTGGGCCTTTTTTTAGTTCCTTTAAATAATGCATGTTCTAAAAAATGGGAAATACCATTATTTTTTTTTGTCTCATATCTAGACCCTGTGCCAAAAAGAACAAACACAGTAACAGTTTTAGTCCCCGACATTGGCGCTATAATTAAATCTAAGCCATTTGACAGTTTATTTATTTTATACATAATAATACATTAATTTTTAATTTCTAATTTTTAATTTTATCCCGCAATATGCAAAATTACTTTTCATATTCCAATATCGCTTTTAATACATTAGAATCGTCTTTGAGCGGTTCCATAAATAAAACTTGAGATCGTACGAGATCCATTGTGCCAACTGGACCATGAGTTTCTTTGCCACGTTTAACTAATCTTAAATCAGTAGTTTTAGCTATTTCTTTTTTATCATCTTTTTTGTCTTGATCATAATTATAATAAACATTATCCATAACAATCGGGTCAGCCTTTATGTCTTTAATTTGTCCATAAAAAGTTTCATTATTAGTTAATTTAACAGCATACCAACTTTGACTTTTGGATGTTTTTTTAATAACATCTGAATTTTTAAAAACTACGCTATAAATAGTAAAACCAACAATTAAAAAAGCCAAAATAAAAACAACCAGCTGGATTAATCTGGAATTTAATTTTGCTTCACTCTTTATTGGTCTATCAATTTTCTGCAATTTTTCTCTAATATCATCCTCTAATTCCTTACTATGAGCATATTTAATTTGATTCAAAGATGATTGTTGTAATTCTTTTTTTTGCTGCTCTACTTTTTCTTTTAAATTAACAGTTTGTTGAAAATTATCAGACATAGATTAAGAATTAGGGGTTATGGGTTATGGGTTAATTTCTAGTCTCTAATTCTGTTGTCGTTGCAATATTAATGTTTTCTTGATTTATTATATTAGTATTTGTACTAGTCGCGTTATTAATATCTGTATTATGTTCTGCTATGTAATCATTGTAAACTTGAGTTAAATTATCTGTTCCTGAACTTGTTGGCACGTTAGAATTAACGTCAGGCAAATTAAAATTATCAGGTTTAGGTAATTCAACTTTTTTTATTGGCTCATAATTTGGAAAAACATCTTTTGCTAAATCTAAAGTTTTTCCAATCAAACCACTGTAATCCATTATTTCAATTCTAGTTTCTACGCCAGTCTGTTTAGCTTTCTCTTGTTCTAAATTTAAATCCTTAAGTCTAGAATCATATTCTTCTTTTAATTCGCCTGCCAAATATATTCCCAAATCTTCTGACAAATTCTGAGACACTTTTCTCTTTTTTTCTTTTAATTGATATTGCCACGCATTATCAACAATAGTCAAATCCAAAAAAGTATATGTAACATAATAAAATTTCTCATCTTTTTCAATCTTAGAAATTTTAAAATCCATATTAAAATTAGACAAATCAGCAGACAGCAATGCTGTATTATCAACTCCTTCAATTCTAGTCTGTTTTTGCCCCAAGACTTGTTGAGCAGGTTCTGCAGCAAAAACACTACCACCAATAATTATAGTTATTACTAAAATTACTATAGCAAGATTGTTATATTTTATAAAATAAGAAAATTTTTTTAACATAAAATTATAATTGATTAGAGGGTCTGTCTCCGAATACTCTTTCGAGTAGAAAATTTCAAATTTTTAGGAAATTTT
>JBBTVV010000076.1:0-1150 GCA_038063135.1 Patescibacteria group bacterium | reverse complement strand
ATTAGACTACTAGCTTGATAATTTATTTTTACTGTCCGACAATACTCCCAACATATTTAGTAATCGCATAAGCAGCTAAAACAATTGTTAATCCTATAATCGCGGAAATTATTAAATCCCTTGCTTTTGTAACTTCCGCCTCGTTTCCTCGCGCAAACATCCACATAAAACCACCGTAAATTACTAATATCAAAAAAATCGCACCAACAAAAGCCAATACAGCCCCCACAACTTTTCCAATAATTCCTGACACACTTTTTTCATAGGTCTTTGGCCCATAACCACTGTCAGCAGTTTCTTCTAATCCATAGCCAGCCAAAACACATGGCGCCATTATTGTTATTGCAAAAAACAAAAAAAATCCAACCAAAAAAACTTTTTTACTTTGTTCTAAAAAATTTTTAAATAAACCTAACCTCATAAATTGTATTTTGTATTTTAACTCTTTTAAACATATTTTAATACACTTCTAGTAGTTTTATTCCTAATTCCACTGCTATAAACACAAAAAAATTAATCTTATATTCACAGCAGTGGACTCTCAAAAACCAGAGAGTCCAGTACATTCTTAAGTAGTCGCTGTTAGTAAAACATTAATAACCATCTTAGCAATAGCAAATGAAGCTAAAATAATAATTAAACCAATAACGCCAGCTTTAATCATTTTTGTAGCTTCTTCTACTTTATCTTCACCTCCGCCAGCAGTCATCCATTTAAATCCTCCGATCAAAATAATTACTACAGCAATAATCCCCAAAAAGCCCATAGTAACATTAATAATACTAGCAGCCATTTGTCTTGGATCTCTAGCGCCTAAACCCATCGTATTTCCAAGCGTTGTTGCAGTTATCGTAGAATCAGCACCTCCCCACAAATTGTCATTTGTCAAAGGGGCTGCTTGCGTAATTGAAGTAAAAACAATCATAGGCAAAACAATTAACAAACACATTGCCAATCCAACTAAACTTTTTGTAAATTTTTTTATCATTTTTTCACCACCTTTCTAATAACAAATATTCTTATATAAATATCTGTTAATTTATTTTGTATTTTGGCTCTTTAAACGTATTCTGCTTTAATATACCTCTAATGGGCCTGTCGCCGAATACCGTATTCGGTATAAAATTCCAAATTTTTGTAAATTTTGTCA
>JBBTVV010000075.1:0-6276 GCA_038063135.1 Patescibacteria group bacterium | reverse complement strand
TTGAAAAAAATGAGGAAAAAAATGAGATATTAATTTATGTTTTAAAAAATTTATTAAAATTATGGCATCCATTTATTCCTTTTGTTACTGAAGTTATTAATTGCCAATTACAGGTGAAAAATCAAAAAATAGAAACATTAGATTGCAAAGCAAAAAATTTATTAATGATACAAAAATGGCCGAGTCAATTATCAATTATCAATTATGAATTACAAAGTAAAGAAAAAATAGTTTATAAAAATAATTTTGAAATTATTAAAAATATAATTGCTGCCATTCGTAATGCACGGTCGGAAAATAAAATCGAACCAGCGCAAAAAATCAGAGCAATAATTTATGCAGGTAAGAATAAAAAAATGGTTGAATCGCACGAGATTTTAATCAAAAGTTTGCGTACAAATATAAGCGAACTGGAAATAAAAAGTAAAGGTGAAAAAATATCTCAGGCAATTTATATTGCAGTGGGTGAAATTGAAGTTTATTTATTAGGAGGGATAGACAAAGAGAAAGAAAAAATAAGAATAAAAAAAGAGATTGAAAATTTGGAAAAAATAATGAAAGTGACTAAAAATAAATTAGTTAATCAAGAATTTATTAGCAAAGCGCCGAAACAAATCGTGGAAAATGAAAAAGAAAAATTAAAAATATGGCAAACAGAATTAAAAAAACTTGAAGTTATTATTAGAAATTAAAGACACTAATATGACAAAAATTATAATTGATGAAAAAAAAATTGATGAGTTTTTAACGCGTGGAGTTGAAAAAATTTATCCGACTGCTAATGCTTTACGTAAAAAATTAATGTCAGGTGAACGTTTGCGTATTTATCAAGGATTTGATCCAAGTGGACCATATTTGCACGTTGGGCATGCGATTGGTATTCGCGCTTTGCGAATTTTCCAAGAACTCGGGCACGAGGTAATATTTTTAGTTGGTGATTATACTGCTAAAGTAGGAGATCCTGATAAAAGTACCGCTCGCGTGATATTGTCAGATGAAGTTATTAAAAAAAATATGGCTGGATGGAAAAAGCAGGTTTCACAATTAATTGATTTTGGAGGAGAGAATCCAGTTCGTTTTGAGCAAAATTATAAATGGCTTTCAGAATTAAAACTTAATGATTTGATAAAATTAATGTCGCATGCAACAGTTCCACAAATGCTTGCGCGTGATTTGTTTAAAAAAAGAATAAAAGAAGGCAAAGATCTTTTTTTGCACGAACTTCTTTATCCATTACTTCAAGGCTATGATTCTGTTGCAATGAACGTTGACGTTGAAATAGGCGGAACCGATCAAACATTTAATATGTTAGTTGGACGTGATTTATGTAGAAGCTATTTAAATAAAGAAAAATTTATTCGCGCTAATAAAATGATGGATGCTCCAGATGGTATTACAATGAGCAAAACCAAAGGAAATGGAATTAATTTAGGAGATGGCGCAGAAGATATGTACGGTAAGGCGATGTCTTATCCAGACTCAGCAATTCTAAATGGATTGGAATTATTAACTGATATTTCAATGGATGTTATTAAAAATATTGAAAAATCATTAAAAAATGGAGAGAATCCTATGCAATATAAAAAAATAATGGCGTTTGAAATAGTAAAAACAATTAAAGGAGCAAAAGATGCGCAAAAAGCGCAGAAAAATTTTGAAGACACAGTGCAGAAAAAAGAAATACCGGATGAAATTATCAATTATGAATTACAAATTACAAATTGGAAATTAATTGATTTGTTAATTGAGATAAAATCAGCAATAAGCAAAAGTGAAGCAAGGAGATTAGTTGAACAAGGAGGAATTAAGATTGATGGTGTTGTTATTAAAGATATAAATAAAATAGTTGAAATAAATAAGGAGGGTATTTTAATTCAAAGAGGAAAGAGGCAGTTTGCGAGAGTGACGAAGAAATAAATGACATATGAAAAATAAAGCTACTTCGTTTGAAAGATCTCAAATAGAAAAAATAAAACAGAGCATTGCTGAAGCAATAAATAAAATAGTAAAAAAAGATATTGTTAAGGCAACTAATTTAATTTATCCGCCAAATCAAAATTTTGGTGATTTAAGTTTGCCTTGTTTTGAATTAGCCAAAGAATTTAAAAAAACATCAGTGGAAATGGCGGAATTTTTAACTTCAAAAATTAAATTAGATAATATTATTTTAACAACAAAAGTCATCGGGCCTTATTTAAATTTTATTTTAGATAAATCAAAATTAGCAACAATTATTATTGAGGAAATTTTAAGCGCTGAACAATCTTATGGATTAAATAATCTTGGCAATAAAGAAAAAGTGATGATTGAATATTCTAACGCTAATACTCATAAAGAATATCATGTTGGTCATTTAAGAAATATTTGTTATGGAGATGCTGTTGCTAAAATTTTATTAGCTAATGGCTATAAAGTAAGTTCTGTCTCATATATTAATGATTTTGGTATTCATGTGGCTAAAACGATTTGGGCTTACCAATCTTTTTATGAAAAAGAAAAAGAACCTATTAATAAAGGTTATTTTTTGGGAAAAGTTTATGTGCGAGCTTGTGAAGAATTGGAAAAAAACAAAGAAGATAAAAGTGCAGTTGGTTTAATTATGAAAAATATTGAAAGTCGTCAAGGAATTGATTATCAATTATGGAAAGAAACAAGACAGTGGAGTATTGATGGTTTTGATAAAATTTATCAAAAATTAAAAATAAAATTTGATCAAATTTTTTATGAAAGTGAATATATAGATAATGGCTTAGATATGGTTGTAAAACTTTATCAAAAGTTTTTTTTAATTAAGAGCGAGGGAGCTGTTATTGCTGATCTAGAAAAATTTAATTTAGGAGTTTTATTGTTTTTGCGAAGCGATGGAACGGCATTATATCCAGTAGCTGATTTGCCGTTAGCTATAGAAAAATTTAAAAAATATAAAATTAATAAATCAATCTATGTTGTTGATGCTAGGCAGAGTTTGTATTTTAAACAATTGTTTAAAGTTTTAGAATTATTAGGATTTAAGCAAGAAATGAAGCATTTAAGTTATGAATTTGTAAAGTTACCTGAAGGCATGATGTCTTCGCGAACCGGTAATGTTATTACTTTTGATGATTTGTATTTACAGGCTTTAGAAAAAGCTTTATTAGAAATTAAAAAACGACATCAAGATTGGAACGATGAAAAAATTAAACTAGTTGCTAAGAAAATTGTAATTGGCGTTTTAAAATTTGAAATGATAAAAGTAAGCGCTGACAAAGTTATTACTTTTGACATTGAACAAGCTTTGCGATTTGATGGGTTTACTTCTACATATTTGCAATATACTGTAGCGAGAATAAATAGCATAATGAGTAAGTCGAAAGTTGAAAGTCGAAAGTCTAAAAAGTCAGAAGTAGTTTTAGATAATTTGAAAGATATTAAAGAACATTTTTTAATTATAAAACTTGCTAAATATCCTGAGATTATTAAAATTGCTGGGGAAAATTATGATCCAAGCGAAATTGCTAAATATTTGTTTGAATTAGCGCAAGAGTTTAATGATTATTATCATAGTGTGCAGATATTAAAAACTGAAGAAGAAATTATGCAAGCAAGGTTAGCGTTGATTATGGCAGTAAAGCAGGTGGTAATGAATGGACTTGAGTTGTTAGGAATTGAAGTGGTGGAGGAAATGTAAAAATTAAAAATTATTATTATGTTAGAAGCAATTATTAACGTTGTGACACAATTTATAATTAACGGTATTTCATCTTTAGGTTATCTAGGCGTTGGCGCTATGATGGCGATTGAGAGCGCTTGCATTCCTTTGCCATCTGAAATTATTATGCCTTTTGCAGGATTTTTAGTTGCGACAGGAAAATTTAGTTTATTGGGTGTTGCTTTAGCAGGCGCTTTGGGTTGTGTTATTGGTTCTGTAATAGCTTACGCAGTTGGTATTTGGGGTGGTAGAAAATTTATAGAGAAATATGGAAAATATATTTTGATTTCTTATCATGATTTAGATATAGCTGATAATTTTTTTAATAAATATGGTTCATCAGCGATTTTTTTCTCTCGTCTTTTGCCAGTTGTTCGCACTTTTATTTCATTGCCAGCAGGAATTGCAAAAATGAATTTTAATAAATTTATTATTTATACTTTTCTTGGTTCTCTGCCATGGTGTTTGGCTTTGGCTTATTTAGGCAAAAAATTAGGTGATCACTGGAATACATTGGGAGTTTATTTTCATAAGTTTGATTTTGTTGTAGTAATAATTATATTATTGTGTGGGAGTTGGTATATTTGGAGACATATACATAGTCTAAAGTTAAAAATTAAAAAAAATTAAAGTGTAAAATATTAAATATTAAATATTTTTTTATATGCTTGAACAAAATTTAATGGAAAAAATTGTGTCTTTATGTAAACGCCGTGGGTTTGTTTTTCCTAGCTCAGAAATTTATAATGGATTTTCTGCAGTTTATGATTATGGACAATATGGCGTTGAGTTGGAAAATAATATTAAACGTGTTTGGTGGAAAGAAATGGTTCAGATGAATGACAATATTGTTGGACTTGATTCAAGTATTTTTATGAACCCAAAAATTTGGGAAGCTAGCGGACATGTTTCTGGATTTTCTGATCCTTTAAGTGAATGTAAAAATTGTCATTCAAGATTAAGAGTGGATCATTTATTAACAGCAATTAATATTCAGGCAGATGAAAAAATGAGTATTGATGAAATTGATAAAATATTTTTTGAAAATAAAAAGAGCATTAAATGTCCGATTTGTGGTAAAAATAATTTTACAAATGTTAAAAAATTTAATTTATTAGTAAAATCAAATCTTGGAAATTTTACAGAAGACTGGAGTAAAGAGCCTGCTTATTTAAGAGGAGAAACTTGCCAGGGAATTTATGTTAATTATAAAAATATTTTAGATACAGCTCGAGTAAAAATTCCATTTGGTATTGCGCAAATTGGTAAGGCTTTTCGTAATGAAATAACGGCTCGTCAATTTATTTTTAGAACAAGGGAGTTTGAACAAATGGAAATGCAATATTTTGTTCATCCAGATGACGAAATGAAAATTTATGAAGAATGGCGTGAAAAACGTTGGCAATATTATTTAAATCTTGGTATTAAAGAAGAAAATTTAAAATGGCATAAACATGAGAAGTTAGTATTTTACGCTAAACAAGCCTATGATATTGAGTATAATTTTCCATTTGGTTTTGATGAGATTGAAGGAATTCACGCGCGAGGAAAGTATGATTTAAGCCAGCACGCAAAATATTCTGGCGTTGATTTATCATATATTGATCCAATTACGAAAGAAAAATTTGTGCCGCATATTGTTGAAACTTCTGTTGGAGTTGGTAGAACTTTTTTAGCTGTTTTAACCGAAGCTTATACAGAAGAAAAGATAGGCGAAGAGATCAGAGTTGTTCTTAAATTCAATAAAAATTTAGCGCCAATTAAAATCGCTGTATTTCCTTTGCTTAAAAATAAACCAGAATTAGTGAAAAAAGCTAAAGAAATTTATGATAGTTTAAAAATAAATTATATGTGCGAGTTTGATGATAATGGAAATATTGGTAAAAGATATAGAAGACAAGATGAAATCGGCACGCCGTATTGCGTGACAGTAGATTTTGATAGCTTAGAAGATAAAAAAGTAACCATAAGAGATCGCGACACGATGAAGCAGGAAAGAGTAGAGATTGAAAAATTAGGAGAATGGATGAAGGAGAAATTAACTTCTTAGGTTTTTAGAGAAAAACTCTGTGTGTTTTAATAAATAGCGAGATCAAAAAAACAGTGTTATTGCGGAGTAAGTCCGTAATGACAACACGGGAATATGAAAAATAAAATATTTTTAATAATTTATTTGCCTATTTTGGGTCTGTCGCCGAATACGGTATTCGGCGACAGACCCATCTTACAAATCAAAATCAAACATTATTGGAATTATCCTAGCCGACATTTTAGAAACGGCCACATTGAGAAATATAACAGAACTATTCAGGAAGAATTTATTGACTGGAATGAATCATTGTTAGAGAATACTGACAAATTTAATGGCAAGCTTATAGATTGGCTAGTTAACTACAACACCAAGAGACGACGCTGGGGACTTAATTTGATTTCACCTGTGGATTATTTAATTAAAAATAACTTGGCGTCCAGAATGATGTGGACTAATACAGCCAATTGACATTGGCTAAAAACAAAAAAAATATGAAAAATAATAAAAAGAAAATACCAGGAATGCTTTATATATTTTTTTCTTTTATTCCATGGAT
>JBBTVV010000074.1:0-2513 GCA_038063135.1 Patescibacteria group bacterium | reverse complement strand
TTCCTAAAAATTTGAAATTTTCTACTCGAAAGAGTATTCGGCGACAGACCCTTTTAGAAAAAGTAAAAGTAGCTAACAGCCATTGCCTAATCCATAATCTCTAGCCTCAAGACCCTATTTTTTTAATTCAACTGTAACAATTAATTAATTTTTACGTATAACTAAATAGAAAATTAAATGGAGATAGGAAAAAGAGAAGAAAAATTATTACTTTCAAAAGTAAGAAATAAAGATAGACAAGCTTTTGTTAAGGCTTATGATTTGTACGTAGATCAGCTTTATCGTTTTATTTATTTTAAAGTTGGAAATAAAGAAGAGGCAGAAGATTTGACATCAGCTGTCTTTTTGAAAACATGGACATATTTACTTGAGAACAATATTATTAATGAAAAAACTTTAAAGGCTTTGTTGTATAAGATAGCGCGTAATTTAATTATTGATCATTATCGTAAAAATAATAAGCGTGAAAATGTTTCTTTGGATAGTTGCATAGATAATAAAAATTTGATTGACGAGAAGCAAAATCTTATTAAGCAAAGTGAAATTATTTTTGATCTAACTGTTGTTGAGACAAGGTTTCCAGAGCTTAAAGATGAATATCGCGAAATAATTGTTTTGCATTTTATTAATGAATTATCTATTAAGGAAATAGCAAAAATTTTAGGAAAGTCAAACGGAAATATAAGAGTATTAATTCATCGGGCAGTAAAGGCATTAAAAGATTTAATGAAACAATAGTAAGTGTAAAGTATAAGTTAAGCGATGTAATTTTAGTAAGAGAAAATTAAAAATTATTTTGATATGGAGAACAAACAGTTGTTTAAAAAATTAAATAATTTAAAAAGTATTCAACCTGATAATGAATGGAAAATTCGTTGTCGGAAAATTTTGTTTAGTCAAATTTCTAATGGACAAACAGCTAAAGAATTAGAACAAGAAAAATCATTTAGTTGGAAAATGTTTTTTGGAGATTTATTACCACAATGGTCAAGATTGGGAATAACTAGACCTGCTTTTGTTGGTTATTTTGTAATAGTTTTTTTAATGAGTTGCGGATTGGCTGGTGTTTATGCTAGTAACAATACAAAGCCTGGCGATTCTCTTTATATAGCAAAAATTATTAATGAAAAAGCTCAGTTCGCTATAACTTTTGATGAAAAGGAAAAGACTAAATTAAATTTGGAATTTGCTGTTAATAGAGCTGAAGAAATTAATCAGTTATTAGAAAAACCTGTTGTAGAGAAAACAGTAGAACAAGAGAAAAATAAAAAAGTTAAAGAATTAGCCTCTAATTTTAAAAAAGAAATTAATCAAGCTAAAATTAGAATAAGTAAAATTAATATTGTTAATGTTGTTAATGGCAATAAGTCTAACAAAGATCAACAATTTTTTAGCGCAAATTTAGGCAAGGACAATCAACGAATAGAAATATCTGAGCCAGTTAAAAATAGTAATCCTGTTGTTCGTGAACCACAGATAATAGTTGCTAATTCTAATGATTCAGAAAAAAATAATAATCAAGCTGCTAGTAAAATTTTAGAGCAAGCAGAAAAATTATTTGATGAGAAAAATTATAGTGAATCTATTGATAAATTAAATGAAGTTAATACGGTAATTAATCAAACAGAAACTAATGTTGTTGATAAGACAGGAAATGTTAGTGAGCCAACATCAATTACTGAAAAATAAGAGAAATATGACTCATACTTTTGATGAAAGATTAGTAATAGATGAAGAAAAACAAGGTAATATTATTTATAATGAACATTTGATTCGTTATCAATTTGCCAGCAGATTAGTTCAGGGGAAAATTGTTTTGGATATAGCTTGTGGTTCTGGTTATGGTTCTAAAATGTTAGCTGAAGCAGGAGCAACTAAAGTTATTGCGATGGATGCTAGTGAATTAGCTATTAATAATGCTAAGAAAAATTTTCAAAATAATAATATTGAATATAAAAGAGGAGATGCGACTAAGATCGCTTTAGAGAAAAATTCTGTTGATTTGGTTGTTTCTATGGAAACAATTGAACACTTGTCTGATGTAGATGGATTTTTGCAAGAACTTGCTAGAATAATAAAAGATGAAGGAATAGTTCTTATTTCTACGCCTAACAAGGTAGTAAGTAAAAATAAAAATTCTTTTCACTTTCAAGAGTTTACTAAAGAAGAGTTTGAAAATGTTTTAAAAGAGTATTTTCAATATTATAAAATTATTGATCAATACAATGGGATTGCTAGCTATTTGAAAATTAACGATAGTAAAGAAGCAGAAATTGTTATGACTAATCAGGTTGAACCAGTATTTTTTCTTGCAATCTGTTCTAAAGCAGAATTGCCGATTTTATTTGTTAAAGATATAGTAAGTTTAAACCCGTTAGCATTAAATAATTTGTATAATAATAAAGGTTTTAAAATTGTAAATAAAATTTATTCTTTTCTGATAAAAATTCCTGGAATGAAAAAACTTTTTCGCTAATATAACCATATTCCCTCAAAACTTTTTAAAAAAATTT
>JBBTVV010000073.1:0-8455 GCA_038063135.1 Patescibacteria group bacterium | reverse complement strand
GTTTATGATTTTCACACTAATATTACTTAGATGGTCTGTCGCCGAATATCGTATTTCGGCGACAGACCCATTAAGGTTGTGCTAGTTTTATTTTTTTTCTTCTTTCTGTGCAAGCATATCAATGGTCGTGGCCAATGTGGCGAAATAGTTATTGTACCGCTACGGGGAGTCGAACCCCGATTTCCAGGATGAGAACCTGATGTCCTAACCGTTAGACGATAGCGGCAAAGTTGAATTGAAAATTGAAAATTAATTTAATACACTTCCAATAAAATCGCGTTGGCCATTCAAAAATTCTTGACTGGTTAATTCTTTTTTACCCTCAAGTTGAATTTTATTAATTATTAAAGCATCTTCGCCACATTGAATAGCTAATCCGTGATTATAAATAAAAGTTTTTCCATGTTTATAGGTATTAATTTCAATTGGTTTATTTTGGACGGATATTATTTTTAGTTGTTTGCCATTCCACCATGTCCATGCTGATGGCCATGGGTTCATTGCATTAATTAATCTTTTTATTTCATTAGCATTTTTATTCCAATCAATTAGTCCGTCGCTTTTAGCTATTTGGTTAACATAACTAGCTTTTGTTTCATCTTGTTCTTGAGGTGTAATTTTGCCTTGAATATATTCTATTAAAGTATTAATAAAAAAATCAGGAGCTAATATTGCTAATTTATCATAAAGTAAACCATAGCTATCATTTGCGCTAATGGGCATAGAAATTTGCGCTAAAATAGGTCCCGTGTCTAATCCTCTATCTATTTTCATAACAGTTAATCCAGTCTCTTTATCGTTGTTTAGTATGGATGCTTGAATAACAGCTGCCCCTCGATATTTAGGTAATAATGAGCCATGTAAATTAATACAGCCATATTTTGGGATAGTAAGAATTTCTTCTGGTATAATTTGGGCGTAAGCAATAACAATAATTACATCTGGCTGAAGATTTTTTATTTGTTCAGTTATTTCTCTTATTCTTTTTGGTTGTAAAATTAGCCAGTCATATTTTTGAGCAACGGTTTTTACTGGAGTCGGAATTAAAGTTTGTTGGCGACCAATAGGCATATCTGGTTGAGTAATAATAGCAATAATTTCAAAACGTTCGTCTTTATTTAAAGCCTCAAGTGTTGGAACGCCAAAGTCAGGTGTGCCGATAAATATTGTTCTTATTTTATTTAAATTCATAGCTTATTCTCTAATATTCATCTTATCAATAAATAGAATACCGTCTAAATGATCAACTTCGTGTTGGATTACTCTGGCTAAAAGTCCTTCAGCTTCTAAAATTATTTTTTTGCCTTCTTCATTAAAATATTGACAGATAATTTTTTTGTGTCTTTTGACATTACCATAAACTCCTGGTACTGACAAACAGCCTTCGCTGTCGTAGATTTTATTCCAAGATTTTTTAATTATTTCTGGGTTTAATAAATTAATTTGTCCATCTTGAGTGCTTAAAACAATTAATCTAATATTTTTATTGATTTGTGGAGCAGCCAATCCAGCGCCTTCAGCATCCATCATTGTGGAATACATTACAGAACAGAGCTTCTTTATTTCTTCAGGAGTTGTTTTTTTAAAATTAATTTTAATTGATTTTTTTCTTAAAATAGGATTCGGATAAATTATTATTGGCAATATTTTTGTCATAGAATAGTTTAATATGGGTTTGTTCATGTCATAATACATATCATAACCTAGTGTTTTTGGCAAAAAAAATTAACAAAATTAGTTTTAGTTGTTATAATTAAATTATTATTAAGGGTTTGTCGCCGAATACGTATTCGGTGACAGATTCAGTATTATTTTATTTATGACTGAAGATAAAGGTTTGGAAAAATTAGGTGATTTATTCAATTTGCCAGTAAAAACAAAAAAACCGCCAGCTTACCAGTGGCAGGATTTGGCTTTGCAAATTATTCGTGAATTAGGAGTTCCTAATAATAAAAGAAATTCTGTTTTTAAAGTTTGTAAACAAAATTCTCGCGCAGTAATTTTAGGTTGTCTTAATGATACAAAAGAACTTTGTAAAACAGGTCAAAAGTGGAGTTATTTTTTTAAATTAACTAGTGGAGGGGGGAAGGTGAATACTACAATTTAAAATTCATTGTTAGATAGCCTACACCGAATGGTGATTCGTAGGATAATAATTGAGTTTGATATTCAATGCCTTCCAAAATTCCCAAAAGAAGAACAATTGATTTTAGACCGCATTCACTTGCTTCTTTAATAAAGTCTTGGTTCATTGATAAAATCTCTTTAACTTTATTTTGGTTCAAATATTCAATTAATTTATTATCAAATTTTTTGCCCTTAGCGCTATAACCCGCTGGGGCGTTTTTAGTTAAACGATGTGATAAATCCCCTGAAGCAATAATGGCTACGCGATTTTTATTAATTAATAATTCACGTTTTAGTAATTGTCCAAAATTGTAATGAGCATTTAGATCTAAACCAGAATAATAAAGTGAAATAATTTTTATTTGTGGCATGTGCTTTGTTAGAAGATAAATAGGAATTGATGAGCCATGGTCTAGTTCGGCTTGACTGATCACTTGTACTGGCGCTTTTGTTTCTAAATTTTCTCGGATTTTATATCCTAAACCAATGTCGCCAGCTAAAGTTAATTTAGTTGAGAGATCTCCAAATTCTTCAAAATTTATATTATAACTAGGACTCAGATTTATTACGAAAGAGTTTTGTTGTAATTGGCCGTGCGGAGAAATAATCAACAAAGTGTCTGTTTGAGCAGCATATAAATCGCGCTCCAATTTTTCGTAAGCATTGATAGTCGCTTTAAGTTTTTTAATATTTTCTTTGCCAATAGTCGGCACTAACATTGGTGAATGCGGGACTATGGCAGAAAAGACAATAGGCATAAAATAAATTTAAAAATTAAAAATTAAAATGAAAATTTGTCATTTGTTATTTTACATTATTCCCGTGATTACTTCATCTTCTAAATATAAATTTAAAACTCTTGGCGGGACAGTGATAATATTTTCCCATTTATATCCTAGCTGTTCAAAAATTTCACCTGATGTTATTGGTCGTTTTTTGTTATTAACAAGAACATAAACTGTTGGCGATTCATTTGATTTTAATAATTCTCCATCGTTAAAAAGTACGGGGTCAATCGTTTGGTAATTATCTAATTCTGCTGTTGTTGTTTTAATAAGTTTCTTTTTATTAAATTTAGTTGTTAAAAATACAGCATCTATTAATGGCGCTTTTGTTCCATCTATTACCCAAAAAACGCCTTTGGTTTTTTGATCTCTAAGCAAAGCACCGGTTGGGTAAGTAGATGTGGCTGTAAGTGGTAATCCATCGGCATAAATATTAATATCATCTAAGCTAGCATCTATCGCTTCTGTTGGATTAAAGCCCATTTTGCGGAAAACTTCGTTGTTAGAAAAAATGCGTTTTTTATCCCCAACAATTAAAAATATGGAACTACTTGATGAAGTGCTACTCGCTAATCTAATTAAAGAATATTGGGCAAATTTAATTGGAATGCCAGTTTCATATTTATCTAAATCTGATTTGTTAACTTGAATTACTTTTTTAATATCAAAGCGTGAAATAAAAGCACCCATACTTGTAAATGGTCGTTTTTTATTATCTTGAATTAACCAAATACCACTGTCTCCTTGAGCTTGCAATAATGAGCCATCAAAATAATCACGAGTAAAATATCGTTGCCATAATTTATAGAAATTATAATTTCCATTATAAACATGAGGAGTGTAATTATATAGAGCGGCTGTAGCTTGGTTTACTGGAGTGACAGTGACAGTATCCTGACTAATTGTACCGTATGGATTAGTAAAAGTATATGTATTTCCAGCTTTATAAGTATAGAGTTGAGGATTGTCTAGGTAATCTTTAAATTGCAGAGAAGCGCTATTTACTTGTTTCCAAAATCCGCGCCAACGTTCATTACATAATGCCCCATCAGGACAACCATATCCAGCTGCCCAGTCTAATTGACTTTGCGTTGGATTATTTTTTTCAATTAGTCCTTGTTCTTTTTGCAATAAAACTAAAATAAATTTAGGATTTATTTTATTGGCAATAGCGCGATCATAAATAATTTCAGATGCGCTAATTAATTTTCCAGAGCATGGTCTTTTTTGTAATACATCATCTTCTGCGCAGGTATTAGTTTGATAATTTGTTAAGAAGCTATTTTTATTCTGCAAAAATTTTTGAATATCATCTAGGCTTAAAGAAGTGTAATCTAATATTTCAAAATCGCTGATAATATTATTAGGATCAAAAGTATCAGCTAAAACAGGGCTCGCTAAAAAAAAATAAGCAAAAATTAAACTGAATAAAAAAATTATTTTCGTTCTCATATTTATTTTGTAATTATTGTTTTTATTATTATTGCAATGATATGGTTTAAGTTAGCTTGCTTTAGTGTGAATTCAGTGGTTCAGATAAAATTAATTATAATACAAAATAATAATACGAACAATCTTGACAGTATAAGGAATATATGATATAATAGGGAGTTATTTAAAGTTTAATTTTATTATATGTCTAATATCTTAATATTAGCTAAAAAATTAATAAGTAAAATAAAAAAACATAGGTTTTTAGCCGTTGTTTTATTTTTGATTATCATTAATTGTTTAGTTATTAATACTCAAAATATTGAAGCCTCTTATGGGTTAAATACGAATATAAAACAAGTAAAAACAGTTAATAGCTCTACTGTTTATTATTTAGATCATAAAAAAGGTGTTAAAAAAGCTTATGTTAATGCAAGGGCTTTTTTGGCTTACGGTAATAAATGGAGCGATATTAAAGTTATTAATGAAAAAGAATTAAATAAATGGCCAGAAGTTAAGTTTGTAAAATCTAATAAGAGCTCGGCAGTTTATTCTATTAATAATGGTCAAAAGTCTTTAATTAAATCAGAACAACAATTTATTGATTTAGGATACAAGTGGTCAGATGTTGTAACAATTGCTCAAGCTGATTTGAATGAGTATAAAATAGTTGATTTTAAAGTTGCAGGGGCGGTTGATAATAATAGCGAGAATCAATTGTTAATTAGTTTAGACTCTTCTAGTCCTAAAGCTGATTTTTTAGCTATTAATACGCGAGATAATTTGATTGCTGTTTTTAATTTAAAAACTAGCGATAAGCCTATTGAAATTAGGAATTTAGTTTTAAATCTTAAAGGTCTTTTTAATACAGATTTAATTAAGGAAGTTTATTTAACTGATGAAAATGACGCGCAATATCCAGGTTCGTATTCTTTGCAAAATAGACAGGTCTTTTTTCATTTTAATAGCAAACCATTAGTTGTAAGTTCAGGAGAGACAAGAAAAGTTAAAGTTTATATAAATTTTAATGATAGTTCTAGCGATGTTACAAATAACACGATTCAGATTGCTATTAATCAGGCAGAAAATATAGATGGGATTAAAGTTGTTGGCGCTTTTCCTTTGCTTAGTGAAACATTTAAACTTGTTTCTGGGGGTAATTTTTTAGGTAAAGTTGTTGCGAGTAAACAGTCTTTTAATATAAGTAAGAATGAAGCAATCGTTGGTTCAACAGAAAAAAATGTTGGCAAATTTAATTTTGCTGAAATTTCAGGAGTAGAAGATATTTTTATTAAAGAATTAAAGTTTGTAAATAGTGGAGATGCTAGAGCGGACAGCTTGAATAATTTTAAGTTAAAAAATAAAGATGGTCAGATTGTGGCTACTGCTGAAAAGTTGATTAATGATAATGAATTAATTTTTAAGTTGAATAATTATAAAATTAAAAAAGGAAGTAGTGAAACTTTTACTATTTTAACTAATGTTATTGATGGAGAAAAAAGTAAAATTAATTTTTATCTTAATAAAACTAAAATTGCTAATTCTTCTGGAAGTTTTAATTTACAACCAAATATTACAAATCTTGATGAAATAATTACTATAAAAAGAGAAGCAATAGGCGCTGTTGTGAAAGAATTAAAAGTTAATAATAAAGTTTTTACTAAGCAGACGGGCGTAATTATTGGTAATTTTGAAATAAGAAATAGTAATCAAAAAATAAAGTTGGAACGATTGGGTTTTAGCTTGGAAAAAAGCGATATTACTTCAAATTTAACTAAAGATGTTTATCTAGTTAATTATAATAGTGGAGAAGTTTATGGTAATTTTAGCGGAGATAATTTTAATAATGGTATAGTTAATGTAAATTTAAATGGCTTAGCATTATCTGCTAAAGAAAATTTGATTATTGCTTTAATAACTAAAATAGATAATAGCGCTATTAATGGTAATTATTATAAAACTATTTTAAATAATATTGATTATCGCGCTGAGAATAATAATTATTATTCTGATATTGTAAATATTGCTAGTAATAAAGTTGTTGTAAATAAATCTAATTTGTATCTTTATCCTAATAGAGAAATAGCAGATCAAGCATTTATTAAAGGTGAAAAAAATAAAAAAATAGCTAGTTTTATTGTGGAGGCGTCTGCTGGTGGTGATGCTAAAATAACTGGATTGACTTTTTCTCGTGGAGATAGCTCTGGAGCGATTCTTTTTGCTAATGGTTTTAGTAATTTGTATGCTTTAATTAATTCAACTAAAACTAATATAATCAAAGCACCATATAGCAGTGATTTAATTTTTGATGGTTTTGGATATGTTTTAAAATCAGGAACTAGAGCTGAAATAAATGTTTATGCTGATACTGAGGCTGATTTAAAAGCGTCAGAAATTCAATTAAAAATTAGTGATTTAATAGCTGTAAATGATAATACGTCTTTGCCTTCTGTTGTTAATAATTTAAATATCAATAGTTTTAAAGTTTCTTTTGGCGAAGTTAAAGCAGAAATTAGTAAAGTTGCTGATGGCTTTGTTGCTAAAGGTGAAGATGATAATATTATTGCTGGATTTAAAGTAAAAAATTCAGGGGTTGAGGATATTAGACTTCAATCAGTTATTGTTAATGCTGATGATTCTGAATTAACATATAGTCTTGGTTATAGTAATTTAAGAGTAGTTGATCGTAATAAACAAAATAATGTTGGCAGTACAATAAGTATGCCAGTTGCTGGAGCTAATATGATTAATTTAGGTAATTATACTGTTAAAGCAGGGGAAGAAATTATTTTCGATGTTCATATAAAAACTAATAATAATATTGCTGATAAAAATATTACAATTTATTTTAGTGATTTTGTTGCTCAAGGTTATCCTTCTAGGATCAACGTTGCAATAAGTGGTAATCCGACTGATAGTTTTAAATTTATCCCAGTCGTTAGTAGCAGTTCAGTTGTAAATAATAAAGTAGAAAATTTTATTAAACCAGTTATTGGTATTATTACTTATTATTTTCATGACGCAAATTATCCTTATAAAAATTCTTTTGAGCATACGGGCGTAGATATAGCAGTTGATCAAGGAACTAAAGTTAAAACAGTTGCTAGCGGAGTTATTTCTGAAGTAGTTAATGGCATTGGCGATCAAGCTAGTTATGTTACTATAAAACACAGTAATATTTTATCAACAAGATATGCACATTTGTCACAGATTAATGTTAAAGTTGGCGATAAAGTCAAGCAAGGAGATATTATTGGTTTATCTGGCGGTCAACCAGGAACATCTGGCGCAGGAAAATATACGAATGGCCCACATTTACATTTTGAGGTTTTGGAAAATAATATACAGGTTGATCCGATGAAATATTTGTGATTGCGCAAGGGGTCTGTCGCCGAATACTTTTTCGAGTATAAAATTTCAAATTTTTAAGGGTCTGTCGCCGAATACGGTATTCGGCGACAGACCCTTAATGAATAACAAAAAAAAAGTGGGGTGGGTAGCATCGGCATACCCACCCGCTCATTCATTTTTTTAGTAAGGAGATAGTATTTTGCACTCTTTCCAATGCTTCAATAATATCCTCACCATTTCTCTCCAGAAAATTGGAGAGAAAATTAATTCTCCTTCTTATAAGTATGAGTTTTATAATTATAAAAAGTAGTAAAACACACAAACAAATAAATAAAAAAACCATTTTTTTTCACCTCCTTTTTATTCAAAGTGCACAATTTTGTATTCCTTATCTGACCACTCGGCGAAATGTGGTCTTGGGAGTAAATGTATCCCAAAAGTGCCTAGTAGCGCTTTAATCATTACCAATGATGATATTATCGCTACGACTAGTAATGTATGTAACAATATTTCCATTTCCTCTCCTCCTTCCAACTTTTTAGTTGAAATTCTGTGTTTTTTATGCCCTCACAGAATAGGACAAATTTAGCGATTTCTTAATGAAATTCGCTATGGTGAACCTATGAAAGATTATATACTTGAACAAATAAAATTACAAGGTGTTGTACAAGATGAGTACATAGGTAACACTTTTGAAAATTCTACCGGTGTTTTGTAATTTAAAGATTCATGAGGTCTTCTAAAATTATATTCAATCAGCC